>JBOGUE010000489.1:0-9789 GCA_050695955.1 Thermomicrobiales bacterium
AGGCGGTAGAGGAACCGTTTCAGCACTCAGCACTCAGCACTCAGCACCCCGATGCCGCCTCCTGTCTTCCGCCT
Source organism: Thermomicrobiales bacterium (assembly GCA_050695955.1). GTDB lineage: Bacteria > Chloroflexota > Chloroflexia > Thermomicrobiales > UBA6265 > JBOGUF01. The sequence continues at coordinate 75 of JBOGUE010000489.1, forward strand.
TCCGCCGCCCTTCGTGGCATCGGTAAGACGAAACACCGCTACCGCGACAAGGATGAACTCACCCCTCGCCTCGACCCTGCCCTGCTGGCCAGCCATGCCGAGGGCCTCATCCTCTTAACCGGCTGCCGGCAGGGACGGCTCGCCCAGTTGGTCGACGCGGGGCACTCCCACGAAGCCGAACAACTCATTGATGATTATGTCTCCTGGATGGGCGCGGACAACGTCGTCGTCGAGCTCCAGCAGAACCTCGTCCACGGCGATACGCGGCGAATCAAGCGGCTGGTCGAGCTGGCCAACGCCCGCGGTCTCCGCTACGCCGCGACCGGCAACGTCCACTACCACGTCAAGGAACGCCACCGGCTGCAAGACGTCCTCGTCGCCATCAAGCACCGCACGACGCTCGACGGCTCGCACCGCGAACGCCGCCCGAACGCGCGGTTCCACCTCCGCTCGACCGATGAGATGGCTCGGCTCTTCCGGTCGTACCCCGAGGCCCTACGCACCACCATCGCCATCGCCGAGCGCTGCCGCGGCTTCGATCTTACCCGCGACCTCCGCTACGCCTTCCCCGACTACCCGACCGACTCCGGCGAGACGCCGGACGACCGCCTCGCCCGCGTCTGCTTCGAGGCGCTGGCCGAACGCTACAAGGACGACCGGGCCGAGGCCGCAACCCGCCTCAAGGGCGAACTGGCGATCATCGCCCGCCACAAGCTCGCCGGGTTCTTCCTCCTCTACCGCGACCTGCTCATCATGGCGCGGGAGGTGGCGGACGAGATCCGCGGGCTCGATAGCGCCCGGAGCAAAGGCAATTTGCCGCCCGGACGCGGGCGCGGCTCGTCGGTCAGCTCGATCGTCTGCTACCTGATCGGCCTCTCCCACGTCGACCCGCTCAAACACAACCTCTTCGTCGGCCGCTTCCTCAACGAGGAGTTGCCCTCCATCCCCGACATCGACCTCGACTTCCCACGCGAGATCCGCGAGCGGCTGATCGAGCGCGTCTACGAGAAATACGGCGACCGCGCCGCGCTCGTCTGCGCCTTCTCCACCTACAAGCTGCGCAGCGCCGTGCGCGACGTCGGCAAGGTCCTCGGCATCCCCCTGCCCGACCTCGACCAGATCGCCAAGCTGAGCGGCTCCCATTCCGCTACCGAACTCGGCGCGGAGTTGGCGCGCATCCCCGCCTACGCTGGGCGCACGAATGCACCGCCCTGGTCACACTTGGTCGAGCTATCCAGCCAGCTCGCCGGTCTCCCCCGCCACGTCACCCAGCACGTCGGCGGCATGATCGTCTCCGCCACGCCGATCTCCGATTCGGTCCCGGTCCAGCCCTCGGTGATGGAGGGACGCTACATCTGCCAGTGGGACAAGGACTCTTGCGACGACGCCCGCTTCGTCAAGATCGACTTCCTGGCCCTCGGCATGCTCTCGCTGGTCGAGGAGTGCCTCGAACTGATCGCCGCCAACGGCAAACCGACCGTCGACCTCAGCCGGATCAACCTCGACGACCCCGCCATCTACGACATGATCTGCGCCGGCGACACGATCGGCGTCTTCCAGATCGAGAGCCGAGCCCAGATCCAGATGCTGCCGCGCACCTATCCGCGCACGCTGGAGGACCTGATCGTCCAGGTCGCGATCGTCCGCCCCGGTCCGATCATCGGCGGCGCGGTCAAGCCCTACGTCGCGCATCGCCAGAAGTCACGCCAGGGATTCCTGGAAGACCTCAAGCCGGTCTACGACCACCCGTACCTCGAACCGGTGCTGCGGGAGACGCACGGCGTCGTCCTCTACCAGGAGCAGGTCATCCAGGTTGCGATGGAACTGGCCAACTTCACCGCGGGGCAGGCGGACGCCCTACGCCGGGCGATGACCCGCAAACGCTCCCTCGCGGCGATGTCCCAACTCCGCGGTCAGTTTATCGAGGGCGCGCGTAATAAGGGGGTAGCGGAAGATATAGCGGAGACGGTCTTCGGCAAACTCATAGGCTTCGCCGCCTACGGCTTCCCAAAAGCCCACGCCGCCGCCTTCGCCCTCCTTGCCTACCAATCTTCCTGGTTGAAGCACTACTACCCGGCGGAGTTCACCTGCGCCCTGCTCAACAACCAGCCGATGGGTTTCTATCCGCCGCACGTCCTGACCAACGACGCCAAGCGCCACGGTCTGCGCATCCTCTCGCCCGATATCAACGGTGGCGGCATCCGCTGCAGCGTCGAGGGCGGCAATGGCCTCCGGATCGGCCTCGGCTACGTCGAGGAACTCGGCGAGCTGCCGGCCCAGCGGATCGTAATGGAGCGGGAGATCAATGGCCTCTACCGCTCGCTGGCCGACGTCGTCCGCCGCGCGCCGACCCGACTCGAGGCGATGGAGAACCTGATCGCCGTCGGCGCCTTCGACCGCTTCGGCCTCGGCCGCCGCGAGGCGCTCTGGCAGCTCGGCCTCTTCGTCCAGTCGCGCCGCTTCGGCCAAAAGACGGGCACCGACCCCGGTCGCCAGCTTCCGCTCTCGCTCCCGGTCCATCAGGACACGGTCGAGCTCCGCCCGATGGGCGCCTGGGACCAGATGGCGGCCGACTACGCCATCCTTGGCATCTCGCCGCGCTATCATCCGCTCGGGCTGCTGCGGACGCACCTACCCGCGCGGTTCGTCACGACGACCGATCTGGAACATCTGCCGAACGGACTCATCATCCAGATCGCCGGCCTCGTCGTCTGCCGGCAGCGACCGGGCACAGCAAAGGGGATTACCTTCCTGTTGCTCGAGGACGAGCTCGGCCTGGCGAATGTGATCGTCCACCCGGCGCTCTACGAAACCCGGCGACTGGTCGTCCGCGGCGAGCCCTTCGTCCTGGCCGTGGGGCGGCTCCAGAAAGAGGCTGGCGTCATCAACATCATCGCCCACGACCTCCGTCCCCTCGACGAAGCCCGCGCCCACTTCGCCACCCTCCCCGTCGCCGAAGCCGAGGATCCAATTCCAACCACCGACGACCAACCAGCCGTCCGCATCGAATCCCTCGCCCCAACCTCGCACAACTACCGCTAGCACCCCGTCATTCCGATCGCAGAGAGGAATCTCGCCTTCCCAAAGACACGGGACGATTCCTCGCCGCGGCTCGGAATGACGGCTGATAGCTGATAGCTCGTCACGAAAAGACCACAGTCCGCTCGCCATGGACCAAAATCCGGTCCTCGACGTGCCAGACGACGGCGCGCGCCAGCACCGTCCGTTCGACGTGGCGACCGATCCGCTGGAGGTCGCGGACCGTATGTCGATGGTCCACCCGATGGACGTCCTGCTCGATGATCGGGCCGGCATCCAACTCCTCGGTCACGTAGTGCGCCGTCGCCCCGATCAACTTCACCCCACGCGCGGAGGCTTGGGCGTACGGCTTCGCCCCGACGAAGGCCGGCAGGAAGCTATGGTGGATATTGATCATCCGATTCCGCCAGCGATCGAGGAACGACGGCGACAGCACCTGCATATACCGGGCAAGCACGACCAAGTCGACCCGATGCTCATCCAGTAACGCGAGTTGCCGCGCCTCCGCGTCATCCCGTCCCAGCGCATCAACCAAGACATGAACGAATGGGACGCCCGCCTGCTCCACGGTCGGCAACAACGCGGCGTGATTGCCGACCACCAACGCGATCTCCGCCTTCAGGTCGCCTGCCCGATGCTGCCAGAGCAATTCAAGCAAACAATGTTCTTCGCGAGATACGAAAATCGCGAGCCTTTTCGGTCGACCCGCCAGCGCCAGTCGCCACTGCATGTCGTACGCGGCCGCGACGCGCTCGAACTCGGCTTCGACCGATGGAGCCAGGCCCATCAGATCGGGCAACTCGAACTCGACGCGAAGGAAGAACTGACCGCCGAACGGGTCTGTGCTGTGCTGATCCGAATGAATGATGTTGGCGCCGCGCTCAAAAAGAAAGCGCGAGATTGCGGCGACGATGCCAGGCCGGTCCGGGCACGACACCAGAAGCCGCCCCCGATCTTTTAGCCCTATCAACGCACCAGATGCAACCGACGACTCATCCATCGGCCGTCAGCCCCAACTCAGACTTCGAGCACCATCGGCAGGATCATCGGCCGGCGCCGGGTCTCCCGGAACAAGTAGGTGGCCGTAAGATCGCGGAGTTGGCGGCTGAGATAGTTCCAATCGCCCGCCGGATCATGGCCATTCACATATGCCGTGAGCTCGTTCCGGACGTGTGTCTTCGTTGCGTCGAGGAGCTCGGTCGACTCCTTGGCATGCACGAAGCCGCGCGTCAGGATCTCCGGGCCGGCCACGATCGCACCCGATTGACGATCGACGCTAACGACGACCATCAGGATGCCGTCGCGCGACAGCGCACGCCGGTCCCGGATCACGACGTCACCAACCGCGCCGACCGTCACCCCGTCGACGTAGACGAAACCGGCGTCCACCCTGCCGGTGACAGCAACCCGATCGGGCGTGATTTCGACCACGTCGCCGACTTCTGAAAACGTAATGTTGTCGCGCGCAACACCCTGCTCAATTGCAAGATCCGCATACAGCGCCATGTGCCGATGCTCGCCGTGGAACGGCAGCACGTCCCGCGGCCGCACGAGGTCGATCATTTCGCGCAGCTCGTCGCGTCCGGCATGCCCGGAGACATGCACGAGCGTCCGCGCCGAATAAATCACCTCCGCACCGGCCCGAAAGAGCTGGTTGATAATCCGGAAGACCGACGTTTCGTTACCGGGAATCGGCGTGGCGGAAATGACGACCGTGTCACCGTCGCCGATTGATACCTCGCGATGGTCGCCGTTGGCGATCCGGCTCAGAACAGCCATCGGCTCGCCCTGGCTGCCAGTGACAACGTACACGATCTTGTCATCGGGAATTTCCTTCGCATCGCGGGCATCGATCAACACGTTCCGCGGATCAGTGAGATATCCGAGCTCCAGTGCGATGCGAACGTTGTTCTCCAGGCTTCGACCCAACGTCGCGACGCTTCGACCATGCTCGCTCGCGGTGTCGATGACTTGCTGAATGCGCGCGATCAACGATGCGAAGGTCGCGATGATGATGCGCCCCGGCGCGGAAGCAAACAGATGGTCATACGTCTCGCCGACCACCCGCTCGGACGGTGTCCGTCCCGCGGTTTCGATGTGGACGCAGTCAGAAATCAGGAAGCGGACGCCGCGCTCGCGGAATTCGGCCAGTTTGGCGTAGTCGGTGCGGCGCCCGTCGATCGGCGTATCGTCGAACTTGAAGTCGCCCGTATGCACGAGTAAGCCAGCAGGAGTGGTGATCCCGAAACCGACCGCGTCCGGAATGCTATGGCAGACCCGGAATGGCTCGACGGTAAAGACTCCGGCCGTAAGCTCGGTGGACTCGTCTGGGTTGAACTCGCGCAGATCTGCCCTTTTGAGCAGCCCTGCCTCGTCCAGCTTGACCGAGATCAATCCAAGCGTCAGCTTCGTCGCATAAATCGGGACGTTGAGATCGGGCAGGAGATAGGGCAATGCCCCGATGTGGTCTTCGTGGCCGTGAGTGATGAAGATGGCTCGGATTTTGTCGGATCGTTCACGCAGATAGGAGATGTCCGGCAGAACCAAGTCGATCCCGAGCTGATCCTCTTGCGGAAATCCGATCCCGCAGTCGACCACGATGATGTCTTCCTCGTGCTCCAGGACGAACATGTTTCTGCCGACCTCGGCGACGCCACCGAGGAAAATCAAACGGACTGAGTTCGATGCGACGATGGCTGAATCCTCTCTCGGCCCGGGCGTTAGGAGCGCCGTCTAGAACATCTTCATTTGAGACGGGGACGGTTCGTCGGATTTCTCTGCTTGCTCGCGCTTCTCTTCGGCTTCAGCAAGAAACGAGGGCAGCTTAGCAAAATCCTCTTCGATCGATCCTCGCAACGCGGCTTGATGGAGCGCCGCGGCAGGGTGGTACATCGGCACGATCAATCGCCCCTCGACTAGCTTTGGCTGGCCATGGATGCGCGAGATACGCTCGCCTGGGAACCACTTAGCCATCGAAAAGCGGCCGAGCGTGACGATTACGTCGGGATTTATGGCGGTGATCTGGCGTTCGAGGTAGGGGGCGCAAGCGGCGATCTCGTCTGGCAGAGGGTCCCGGTTTCCAGGCGGGCGACACTTTACGACGTTCGTAATGAAGACATCCTCGCGCTTGAGCCCAGCGTGCGCCAGGAGCTCATTGAGGAACTTGCCGGCGTTGCCGACGAACGGGAGACCCTGCTGGTCCTCGTGCCAACCCGGCCCTTCGCCGATGAGCATGACACGCGCACTTGGATTTCCCTCACCCGGAACGGCATGGGTACGGGTGCGCGCGAGCTCGCACTTTGGACAGACCTTGACCTCAGCTGCGATCGCCGCGAGTTCCTGTTCCGCTTCCTTCCCCGTCACCTACCACCCCGCGCTGATGAATGACCATCGACCTCTGCTGGCGAGTATACCGGAGCGACTTCGGCTGGCTCAATGTGTGCAGGTGCGTGGTTCGTGGATGACGCAATTGTTCGTCAGTGGTCGACCACGGGCTGATCAGGCGCCCAAGGAAGGTCCGGCGTCACCACGTTGACCGCGTCAGCGGGCTCATTGGATAGCCCGGATGTATGCTCAGGTTCGTGTTTCATCTCTATCACATCGTCCTCGCCGGCTCCGGTCTCGGACCACGACTGGATGTCGATCCGCGTGCTTTCGAGACCGAGTGCCCACGTTGCGATTTCCTGCCATCCCACGTCATCAGTAGGTTCGTCGAGCGGGCGGATGGCCGGATGGCCGGCGTATCGCAGGAGCCAACGGTTGAGTATATTCGCCTCGTCGACCGAGTCATAGTCGACCGCGCGTATGCCCGCACGACGGAATCGCAACCACGCCGCGGCCAGCTTGTCAGCGAGCACCGCGCCAGGCTCGTCACTTCTCGCTCGAATCTGCGACCAGAGGCAACCGCGGACGACCATGAGAACTTCGCGTGCCTGTGCCTCGGCCGAAGGCAGGACCATTAGCAGCGTGTGGTGTTGTTCTGCCGTACGCAATCGTCGTTGCGCTTCGACCACGTGCTCAATCTGAAGTAGATCATTGCGCAGTCGACGGGCGCGTTCAAAGTCGAGCCGCTGAGCGGCATCTTCGAGTCCTTGCCACAGACGTGTGTAGAGAACGTCACCGTCACCATCAAGGAAGGCGACCACGTCGTGCACCATCGCCCGGTAACTCTCACGGTCGGCGCGGCCGACGCACGGACCCGGGCAGCGGCCAATGTCAAGCTGGATGCACGGCGACCCGTAGCTGCGCGCATCCTTGAAGGAACGGGGACAGGTCCGCAACGGCACGTTGGCGTTGATCAGGTCGACCGCCTTGCGGGCGGCGGACTTGCTGCGATACGGACCAAAATACCGCGCACCGTCATCCTTGCGCTCCCGCGCCAAGGTAAGGCGCGGCCAGGGATTTGAGATGTCAACCCGTATGTAGGGATATTGCTCGAACGACCGCAGAGCGGTGTTGTAACGCGGCTGATATCGCTTGATGAGTTGCGACTCGAGCAGAAGCGCTTCGAGTTCCGAACCAGTCACTTCGACGTCGATCCGGACCATCGTTTCCAGTAGCCCGTCCATTTTCCGAGTGTACCCGAGTGGCTGCGAATAGTAGGACGAGACCCGATCGCGCAGGTTCTTCGCCTTTCCGACGTAGATGACGTGCTCGAACGCATCGCACATGATGTATACGCCGGGACTCTTGGGAATGTCCGCCAGAAGCGACCGATCGAGGACGGCCCGTCCGCGGCCGACACCGTCCTTCGGGCGCCGTCGCGCGGGTGCGGCCAGTACTTTGAGGCGCTCCAAGTCTCCATCACCTTGCTGCCGCGCCTTCTGGTGAAGACGAATGGCCGCTTCGGCTGCCAGCCAGGCGTCCCCGCCCGCTCGATGCACCTTTCGTGGATCCAATCCGACGGCGGTCGCCAACTTGTCCAGGCTGGGTCGCCTGATGCCCGGCAAGAGTTTCGTCGCCAAGTACATGACGTCCAACTGCTCGTTAATCAGCGGCAGATGACCCGATCGCTTCAATTCGGCGTTCAGAAACGAGACGTCGAACCCAACGTTGTGGCCAACAAGTACGGCGCTCCCGACGAAGTTCAAGAAGTCGTTCGCGATCTCCGCGAAATGCGGGGCGTCCGCCAGATGCGCATCCGTGAGTCCCGTCAGCTCACTGATGTACTTCGGCACTCGCCGGTCCGGTTGCAACAACGACTCGAACCGCTCGACCTCCGAATTGTTCCGATAACGGACCGCCGCGACCTCAATGATCCGTTGGTGGAGAGGCCGAAGCCCTGTCGTTTCGACATCGATTGATACGAACTCGGACAGCGCGTCGCCTGCCTGATCGAATTGACCGTTCGCCACTCTCCAGAAACCGTTGCCATCGAGCATCAGGTCACCGGCCGAATTGAGTATGGAACGTATCAGCGGTCGCCACAGATCGGGTGACGAACCGGCTCCAAAAACGTGGGCGACGAGATCATCTTCATAGACAGCGCCACCACGATCGAGCACGAAGGTCGTCGCACGCTGCGCCAAGAAGGCATAGCCATTCTCCGTGCCATTGACGGCCGCCGAGTCAGTTTCGTTAGATTGAACGGCCATTTCGTCCACGTTGACGTCCATGGTGGTCCGCGCATGCCCGTCGGGACCAGTGATATTCTAGCGCTGTGCTAGAATTGTTCGAGTTGTACGTTCACTCGATTGTGCGCAATGTATACCACAGTGCAGGGAGTGACGGGCCGTATGGCTGACGACTCGGCGCCGCGTCGCATCGAGCACCTTCGGCGCGACATTGAGCGTTGGAACTACGAGTACCACGCGCTCGATCGCCCCACCGTGTCCGATGCCGACTACGACGAAGCAATACGCGAGCTACGGGTGCTGGAAGAGGAGCATCCCGAGCTCATGACCCCGGAGTCGCCAACCCAACGCGTCGGCGCCGCGCCGCAGTCTGCCTTCGCCAAGGTACAACATCCGATCCCGCTGCTCTCGCTCAGCAATGTCTTCGGACGTGAGGAGCTTGAGTCATGGGCCGCACGAGCTCGCCGGTTTGCCGGCGTCGATGATCTCGCCTTTGTGACCGAGCCAAAAGTGGACGGCTTGGCCGTTGCCCTTACCTACGTCAACGGAGTGCTGCATCACGGCTCGACTCGAGGTGATGGGCTCGTCGGAGAAAACATCACCCCTAACCTTCGCACCATCCGCACGATTCCACTGCAACTGCGCCCGTCCTCTCGATTCCCGATGCCAAGCACGATCGAGGTTCGCGGAGAAGTCTTCATGCGCAAAGCCGACTTTGAGCGGCTCAACCGCGGCATCCTCGAGAACGCCGGGGAACCCTTCATGAATCCCCGCAATGCGTCGGCTGGAGCGCTACGGCAACTCGACGCGAAGATTTCGGCGTCCCGACCGCTCCGCCTCTGCAGCTACGGCATCGGCTATGTTGAGGGCACGCCGTCGCCGGCAACGCATCTGGACGCGCTCGAAATGCTCGGCGACTTCGGATTCATCACCTCACTTGACGCCCAGCTTCACCATGCGATCGACGCGGTATGGGACCGATGCGCCTGGTGGCAGGAACGGCGCGAGCATCTCGACTTCGAGATTGACGGCGTCGTGATCAAAGTCAACGATGTCCATCTCCAAGAAGAGATCGGCTACGTCGCCCGCGAGCCGCGCTGGGC
>JBOGUE010000490.1:0-2844 GCA_050695955.1 Thermomicrobiales bacterium
GCTGAACCAGGCTTTGCCAACGATGTCCTCGATGGGAATCGGGCCGAAATCGCGGGAGTCACGGCTGTAGCCGCGGTTGTCACCGAGGACATAGACGTAGTCGTCGGGGATGGGGCCGATGGCGCAGTGCTGTTTGCCACCACATGGCGTGACGACGCCGCCGAGATACGACTCGTCCAGCGGCAGGCCGTCGACGTAGACGCGGCCGTCACGGATCGCAATCGACTCCCCCGCCAGTCCGACGACCCGCTTGATGTACGGCTTGTCCGACGCATGCGGCGGGTCGAGGACGACGATCTCGCCCCGCTCCGGCGCATGGAACGGGTACATCACCTGTTCGCCTTCGCGATCGATCCCTGGCACGAGGTTGAGCAGCTCGTTGAGATCGAAGTGGTAATACACGGTCTGATTGACGAGGACCCGCTCGTGGTCGCGCAGATTCGGCGTCATGCTCGACCCCTCGACCTCGAACGGCAGCACCACCGCTCGTGCGCCAAAGAAGATGACGGCCGCCAGTAGCGCCGTCTTCATCGTTTCGACCGCGAAGTTCCGCCCTGGTTTCCGCCGCGCCGCTTCGATCTCTGCCTGCTGCTCCATATCGCTCCCAGGTACCGTCGCCGCACCGTTTCTCATCGATCACCTACGCCCGCCGCGACCGGCGCGGATAGCTTGTGCATCATCAGCGTAGCGAATGTACACCCGTTGCGCGAGGGGAATGGCATCACTGCCTCGACCGCGCGACACGCAAGAACCGTTGACACGCCAGGCGCGTAGGAGACAATGCCGGTTCCGTGCGGAACGTCCGCCGGCTTCGCCCCATTCGCGGAAGAGAACTATGAACGATAACGATCAGCCGCGCACCCGCTGGATCGTCGTTGTTACCATTTCCTACCTCTTCATCGCACATGGTGGTCAGACAGTGGCGGCCCAATTTGACCCCGGCGCCTTCGCCGTCAAGGTGGAGGAGGTGGTTACGGGCCTCTACCGGCCCCTACAGGTCGTCGACCCCGGCGACGACAGCGGACGCCTCTTCGTCGTCGATCAGGCCGGGACGGTCCTCATCCTGCGCGACGGCGAAGTGGCGGAGACACCATTCCTCGACGTTTCCGGCCAGATCAGCGATGGCAGCGAACAGGGCCTGCTGGGCATGGCCTTCCATCCGGAGTACGCCGAGAACGGCGCATTCTTCATCGACTATACGGATGGCGACGGCAACACGCGCGTCGAGCGCTGGCACGTCTCTGCCAACGACCCCGACCGGGCCGACCCCGACAGTGCGACGCTCATCTTCGACGTCGAACAACCCTTCGCCAATCACAACGGCGGCCTCATTCTGTTCGGACCGGACGGCTATCTCTACATCGGCCTCGGCGACGGCGGATCCCAGGGCGATCCGAACGGCAACGCCCAGAATCTCGGCGAACCGCTCGGCTCAATTCTTCGGATCGACCCGGCCGTTGAGGGCAACGACCCGGCCTACACCGTCCCCGACGACAACCCCTTCGTCGGCCAAGACGGCGCGATGCCTGAGATCTGGGCTTACGGGGTGCGCAACCCCTGGCGCTTTAGTTTCGACCGCGAGACCGGCGACTTCTTCCTCGGCGACGTCGGCGGCGGCCGGCAAGAGGAAATCGACGTCCTACCCGCCGATGAACAAGGGGGCGCCAACCTCGGTTGGAACGTGATGGAAGGAGACTCCTGCTCGACAGAGGGCTGCGATCAGGAGGAGTTCGTCCTTCCCGTCTTCACCTACGCCACACACGAATTCGGCTGCTCCGTCGTCGGTGGGTACGTCTACCGCGGGGAAGCGGCGCCATCTCTGGCAGGGGTCTACCTCTTCGCCGACTACTGCTCCGGCTTAATCTGGGGCATGGGCCGCGACGCAAACGACGAGTGGGTCGTTTCTGACCCGATCGAGACCGGCCTGCGCATCAGCTCCTTCGGCGAAGACGCCACCGGTGAGCTGTATGTGACGGATCTCGAAGGCGGCGTCTATCGGATCACGGACGGGAGTTAAGCGCGGTGAGAAACGCCTCTAACCGTGCCCCAAACGCTGCCGGCGCCCAGTAGTGGACCGAATGCCTGGTACCGGGCAAGCGGACGAGCTCAAGCCGTGGCAGGGCGCCGCGTAACATCGCCACACCGACGTCCTTTAGCATCTGATCGTCCGGCAGGTCGGCCTGGAAGACGAGCGCGGGCGCGTCGAGCGATACGCCCGTCAGGTCGAGGCTGTGCTGGCCGAAGTCGCCCATCATGATCGCCGAGAAGACGCCGTCGGCCGACTGGCTGAGCGAGATGGCCGTCTCCTCGGCGTCGGTCCGCGACAGATCGGGGTTCTGGTCCATAAAGTGCGCGACGATTGCCTCCACCGGCTGGTGCTTGAGCATCGACAAGCCGACGACCGCCTCGGCAAAGCTCGCCCACGCTGGGTCCAGGTTCTCCGTTCCGGACGGCAGCGGCAAGGGCGGTTCTTCGAGCACCATCGCCGCCAGTCGATCTCCGATCGCCGCCAGCGCGCCAACCGCCGCCAACGCGCCCAGCGAATGCCCGATCAGGATCACCGGTTGATCGAACGTTTCGACATAGGCGGCGACGTCGCCCGCATAGTCGCGCAGACCGAAGCCGTACGACGGCTTGGCGGAATTGCCGTGACCGCGCAAATCGACCATCGACAACGGTCGGCCGCCGAACGGATCGACCTCGATCGCTAGCAGCGGCAGCCACGCTCGCCACGACCCCCAAATGCCGTGCAGCAGCACGACCGGCGTGCCCGTTCCAGGGCGCTCGACAACGTGGAGGTCCATTCCGGTCGCAACGGTATAGGGGCGATGGGCGAGGCCAGGC
>JBOGUE010000491.1:0-19127 GCA_050695955.1 Thermomicrobiales bacterium
CGTCGGCCCCCTTCCCACTGGCGCATAAGCCCTGCCCGGACGAGGACATTGCGTTGACGGCGAGAACGCGGGGTGGTAGTATGCGGGTGCGCATCGGTGGGCGCCTGTCGCCCCTGCCTTCCGCCGACTCACCAATCCGTCATTGGAGCTTCCGGCCGCTGAGTCACGCGCCCCGCCCGACCGGCCGTGCGTCCGACCGCGGACCGCATGCGCGGGAAGCCCCTTACAGACCGGAACATCGCACTGCATGATCCACATATGGGCCGAACGAGTAGCTCGAATGCAAAGCGACACGTTCCCGCTGCCCTCCTTATTCCATTCGTCCCCTTGGTCGACCGTCCTGCGTTCGTCTGAAACGCTGTGGAGGAATCAGGTTGTCCGCTAAAGAAGAGACCGTCGAAACGACGGCGCCGCCCAAAAAAGCCAGCTCCAAACCGCGCGCAACGCGCTCCCGACGCCGGCCCACTGAAGTCATCGCAGCAACTGACGAAGGTATCGCCACAGCGGTGGCCGAATTGGCCCCTCCAGAAGTCGAACTTCCACCGGCGCCAGCGGAAATGCCGCCGGACCTTGCGCCTGTCCAACCGGTTGAGACCGCGGTCTCGGAATCCGAGGCTCGTCCCATCGACGTGGAAGTCAAACCTATCGCGACCGAACAGGTTGGGGCGCCGCAGTCACGCCCAGTTGCTCCAGGAAGACCCAACGGCGAACGTCCGCGCCGCGAGCGTGAGCGCCACGGTCGCGATGGGCGAGGTCCTCGGCCGAAGGGAGAGCGATTCGAGCAACAAGACGGTTTCGGGTCTGGCAACGGTCGCGACCGGTCGGGTTTCAATCAAAGCCAGGCCAGGCCGCGTCCGACAAATACATCCATTGCCCCTCCCGCGCCCCGAAACGGTGGAAAGGATCATCTTAACGTCGCCGAACTTGAGACGAAACCGGCCGAAGAACTGCACGAACTCGCGCGCACGATGGAAATCCAAGGGTACAGCCGCATGAAGCGGCCGGACCTCATCAGCAAACTCCTTCAGGTTCAGACTGAGCAAGAAGGCAACATCTTTGGCGACGGCGTCCTTGAGATCATCGAGGATGGATTCGGCTTCTTGCGTGGCCCGCGCTTTTTGCCCGGATCGGACGACATCTACGTCTCGCAATCGCAGATCCGCCGTTTTGGTCTCCGCACCGGCGACCGCGTTTCCGGTCAGGTTCGACCGCCCAAGGACAACGAGAAGTTCTTCAGTTTGCTCCGTGTGGAGGCGGTCAATGGCGTCGATCCGGAGACGGCGCGACGACGACCGTCGTTCGACACGTTGACGCCAATCTTCCCGCTTGAGCTAATCGACCTTGAAACACAGGCGAACATCCTCTCGACGAGGCTTCTTAACCTAGTCGCGCCAATCGGTCGCGGGCAGCGCGGCCTCATTGTCTCGCCACCGAAGGCCGGCAAAACGATCCTGCTTAAATCGATCGCCAATGGCGTTACGAGTAACTGTCCTGACATGCATCTGATGGTGTGTCTCATCGGTGAGCGGCCAGAAGAGGTGACCGACATGCGCCGCTCGGTCGAAGGCGAGGTCATCTCGTCAACCTTCGACGAACCGGTGGAAGACCACACGAAGGTGGCAGAGATGGCACTCGAGCGCGCCAAGCGACTCGTCGAGGGCGGTCGAGACGTCACGATCTTGCTCGACTCGATTACGCGACTTGCACGTGCCTACAACTTGGCCGTGCCGCCCAGCGGCCGGACGCTCTCCGGCGGTATCGACCCGGTCGCGCTCTATCCACCCAAACGATTCTTTGGCGCCGCCAGAAACATCGAGGGAGGCGGCAGCCTCACGATCGTCGCCACCTGCCTCGTCGACACCGGCAGCCGCATGGACGACGTCATCTACGAGGAGTTCAAAGGCACCGGCAACATGGAACTTCATCTCGATCGGAAACTCGCCGAGCGCCGCATCTATCCCTCAATCGATATCCAACGCTCCGGCACACGCCGCGAGGAGCTCCTACTCGACGAGGCCGCGCTGCGGCAAGTCTGGACCATGCGCCGGATGGTCTCGATGCTCGGCGGCACGGAGGGCACTGAGTTGTTGCTCGGTCGCCTCGCCAAGACGCAGAGCAACGACGAGTTCCTGGCTACCCTCAGTAAAGACAACTAGTCGTCGCGCGAGACTGCATGCAACCGCCTGACCAATCGGCCTGGCGGTTGCGTTGTCACGGCACTCAAGTCGATGAGCTTCAGGTGAGTGGCACGTGGGTACGTGCCTGCTCGACATGCGATTCCATTGACTCGGTCATGTAGATATAGGTCTTTTCTGCCGAGGTCGACGCCGCGCCATGGATGCCGTCCTTGTCGAGTGCGACGACGTTCATTTCGCTGGCGAACGGATCGTGAAGCGAGCGCAGATCGATCATTGCCGTGCGGAGGGCCTCGTCGAGGTTCATGCCAAAGCGCATGAACGTAACGACGCTATGCGCCGTGCAACACCGCTGAGCCATTTCTCCGCGTCCGGTGCAAGCGGCTGCCCCATAACGATCGTCGGCATAGTTGCCGGCGCCGATGATGGGGGAGTCACCGAGCCGCCCAGGATACTTCCACGCCAAGCCAGAGGTGCTCACCCCGCAGGCGACGTTGCCGGCTCGATCTCTGGCGATGACGTTGACCGTCCCATGATGATCCTCGGGCATGTCCGGATCGACTGCCATCGTCGCCACGAGATCCCGAATCCGTGTAAAGTAGCGATCCTGAGAGACGCCTGCCGGACGGCCAATCCCAGTGAATCGTCGATTCCAGATTTCGTGAGCTTCAGGTGTGAGCAGGTCTTTCGGCTCAAGCCCGACTTCCCGCGCGAAGCGATCGGCGCCTTGGCCAACGATCAGGCTATGCGGCAAGTCATCCATAACCCGCTGTGCGACAAGAACCGCCTCCTCGTAGCCATGAAGCGCACCAACTGCGCCGGCTCGCAACCCGTTGCCGTCCATCACACTCGCATCGAGCTCGACTTCACCCAAGAGGTTGGGCAGACCGGAGTAACCGACGCTGTGGTCGTCCGGATTAGCCTCAACGAGTCGAATTCCAGCCACAACCGCGTCAACAGCAGAGCCACCGTGACGCAGCACGCTCACGGCCTCAGCAATACCAACGTCACCGTTAGTGCTGGCGACGACGATTCCCTGCACCCACATCTCCTCTCTTGCCGACGCGAACAAGTGCCTTTCAGTTGTCCTTTCGTGATGGGCTAACCTAGGACTCGTGACACTTCGTCCGCCTGAAACGATGGAAGGTCGATCAGCCCGCCGTCAAAAACCAAGGAGAAGCCTTCCTCGGCCGTCGTGGCCACACCGATCTCGTTTATCGGAATGTCGGCCTGATGACACGCTTCGATTGCTCCTTCAACCGCACCGGGCGCAACCGCGGCAAGGAGACTGCCAGAGGCAAGCATCCCCAACGGATCCAGTCCCAGCCCCGAAGCGACCGCTGCTGTCTCTGGCAGTATCGGAATCGCGGTGCGATTCAGCCGAACACCGCACCCACCGGCGATCGCGAGCTCGCGCACACCGGTCGCCAACCCACCTTCGGTCGGATCGTGCAGCGCCGTAACACCGCCCGCTGCCAGAAGCAAACGTGCTTCGCGAACGATTGAGATACCTGGCTCATACAGGAGGTGTTTGGCTCGTTCAACGAAAGCGCCCCCGTGGTCTACTGTCAGCACCGCGGAGAGCTCTCGTGCAAGCAGCGCTGTGCCTTCGATGGCAATTGCCTTGGTCACGAGCAGCCGATCGCCCGGCCGCATTCCGCCGGGCACGAGCAATCCCGTGGGGGAAGGTGTACCTAGCATTTGGCCGACAAGGATTGGGCGTGTCAGGCCAAGAGTGACTTCCGTGTGCCCGCCGACGAGCGTCACTCCGCACTCGTCGCATGCCTCCCTCAGCTCGCGGAACTGACGCTCGACAAACTCGAGTGTCGTCGTGCCCTCTGGCAGCAGCGACGTGACACTCAGCCATCGTGGTGTCGCGCCTAGACAGGCGATATCGTTCGCGTTGACATTGACCAAGTATCGCGGAGCGTCGTCCGTCGCGAATGTAATTGGATCGCTCTTAATCGCGAGTGTGGCGCCGTCGACGGTTACTGCCGCGGCGTCGCAGCCGACACCCGGCCCGACAATGACCGACGGATCGGACGACGTGTAGGTGTCGATGAGGCGTGCCAGGAGATCGTTCGGCAGTTTCCCAACGTTCAGTATCTGTTCTTCGTCCTTGAGTATCATCGATTGTGGTCGTCCGCCATCCGCGGCTTCATTTGTCGTACTCATTGGCATCTTCGTCGTTAGACGGATCGCCTAGCCCGCCAAGGCGGGCGAAGACTTCGTCCAAGCGAGACACGCGCAACTCGGCTTCCGCAAGCATGCGGTCGCACTGCTCAGCCAGCCGGGCGCCGAGCTCGAAACAACGCAGTGAGCGCTCAAGTGGCAGCCCGCCTGACTCTAAGCACGAGACGGACTCTCCCAGTGCCTGGAATACCTCCTCGAAACCACCCGAGGCGAGAGCCGATTCCCACCGAGCAAGTGCCGAGTCGAATCCATCGCGATTATCCACGTTGCGTCGTCCTCGTTTCCTCGTGCGATTTCGTTGGCACGACGGTCGACCGAAAACTGCCGTCGCTGACGTGTGCCTCAATAAAGAGACCATCCGAAACGTCCGCAATCGAATGAATCGTTTGGTCGCCGTCGACGACGGTCAACACAGCATACCCGCGATCGAGCACTGCTTGCGGATTCATGGAGCTAAGCTTCGCCTCCGCCACCTTGTTAGCCAGCCGCAGGCTTGCGAACGATTCGATTTGGTGGCGCATTGCTCGGTCAGCCCGAATGAGGAGATTCGACCTTTCTTCTGCAATACGGGCACGCACGGCCAGAGACAGCGATCGACGAAGCGTTGACGTGGAGGTCTGTGCCGCAACGAGTGCCAGACGAGGCGCGGCTTGATTGATAGATCGCGACAAGCGATCTGCCTCGCTCCGGCGATGCTCGATTGCCTCAGCGCCCACAATCTGCAACCGCTCGGTGAGCTCTTGCAATCGTCCAACGAATTCGAAGATCGATGGCGAACACAACTCAGCGGCGGCCGACGGCGTCGGCGCTCGCAGATCAGCGACGTCGTCGACCAGCGTCCAGTCGGTTTCGTGTCCTATTCCGCTCACGACGGGGACGCGGCATGCGAAAACGGCGCGCGCCACTCGCTCATCATTGAAGCACCACAGGTCCTCGGCCGATCCACCGCCCCGCGCCAAGATAATCACCTCCGCGCGACCATCCGCTTGCAGCGCTTCGAGTGCCGCGACGATGCTCGCTGGCGCGCGTTCGCCTTGGACAGTCGCCGGCGACAGGATCAGTTCGACGATCGGAAATCGACGCGCGAGCACGTGTTGGATGTCGTGCCACACCGCGCCGTCCGGCGACGTCACGACGCCAATGTAGCGGGGTATCGCAGGAACTGGCCGCTTGCGAGACGGGTCGAAAAGGCCCTCCGCGTCCAGTTGTTGGCGCAGGAGCTCAAGCTGGAGCGCGAGCAGTCCGATCCCGGCCGGCTGCACCGCGTCGGCATAGAGCTGGTATTGTCCGCTTCGTTGGTAAACGCTGATCCGGCCGTGCGCGGCGACCTGATCACCCGAGCGCATGGTGTAGCGTTGTCGCGAGGCTAGACCCTGGAAGAGAACGCCCCGCAGCTGGCTTTCCGCATCCTTGAGCGTGAAATAGACGTGGCCGGCACGAGACTGAAATAGGTCAGAAATCTCGCCTTCGATCCAAATATCCGCGAGGAGTTCGTCACGTTCCAGCAGTTCGCGAATATACGCTGTTAGCAGCCCGACCGAAACAACCTGGCCGACCATACGGCGGCCCTTACTCGACGACCCGCACAAGCGGCGAGCCATACTCGACCGCCTGCGCGTTCTGCACAAGGACGTTCTGCACGATTCCAGCGCGATCCGCGACGATCTCGTTCATGATCTTCATCGCTTCGATAATACCGATCACCTGGCCGACCTCGATCCGGTCACCAGGTCGAATGAACGGCGGGTCACTGGGAGCAGACGCGGCGTAAAAGGTCCCGATCATAGGAGCAGTGATGAAATGGCCCTCGGCGGCAGGCATCGCGTCGACCACCAGTTCGTCCGGTTCACCGATGGCGGCTTGTCGCTTCGGCAACTCGTCACTGCTACCTGAGCGAAGTCGAATGGCGATGGGACCGAGATCGAGATCAAGCCGCGTGAGGCCGTGGCTGCTCATCAGGTCGGCCAACGAGCCGACCGCCGCCATGACCTCCGATAACGACGGGGCCTGCGCGGCGCCACTCGCGGAAGCAGCGTTTCCGCCTGATTCCATCTAGCTCACCCGCTCGAGATATTCGCCGGTCCGTGTGTCGACTTTGACAACGTCGCCCGTATTCACAAAGAGCGGCACACTGACGACGAGTCCTGTCTCGAGCGTAGCCGGTTTGGTGCCGCCGGTCGCGGTGTCACCCTTGAAGCCAGGGTCTGTCTGCTCGATTGTCAGCGCCACCGCCGTCGGCAATTCGATGTCAATCGGCTCGCCGTCGTACATCAGCAAGTCGACCGTTTCGTTCTCCTTAATAAACTTTGTCGCGTCACCCACGGCAGACTCGTCGAGCATCAACTGATCGAAGGTATCGGTGTCCATGAAGTGGTAGTGCCCACCATCATTGTAGAGATACTGGACGTGCTGGCGCTCAAGACGAACCGATGCGAACTTGGTGCCAGCTTGCACCGACTGCTGCGTGATGGCGCCGGTGCGGAGATCGCGAAACGTTAGCCGAACCTGTGCTGATCCCCGTCCCTGTTTGTTATGCGAAAAATCGATCACTTTGACCAGACGACCATCGTGATCCAAGGTCGATCCCTTGCGAATATCTCCCGTATCGATCACCGGTCTGCCTCCATCACCTATTCAGGTAGTCGCGCTTTCGGCGCAGTCGTCAAATTGCGGCAGCCTTGCCCCTCAACCACGACGACATCCTCGATCCGAACTCCACCCCATTCGGGAAAGTAGAGGCCCGGTTCGACCGTGAGCACCTCGCCCGCACGCAGGACCTGTTCAGACGTCGGCGAGGCGCTCGGCGCCTCGTGAACCTGGATTCCCAACCCATGGCCGAGACTGTGAACGATGTGCTCGCCAAATCCCGCCGATTCAAGAACCGATCGAGCAGCCTTGTCCGCGTCCGCGCCGGAGATATCAGCCCGAATCATTGTGAGGGCAGCCGCCTGCGCGTCGTAGACCGCATTGTAAACGGCCCGCAGCCGATCTTCCGGCTCGCCAATCCAGACCGTCCGCGTGAGATCGGCGTTATAGCCGTCGAGTCGCGCTCCCATGTCGATGATTATCGGTTCGCCAGCCTGGATCGAGCGCTCGCTCGCGCCGTGGTGTGGCCGGGCCGCGTGTGGTCCCGAGGCTACAATGGTCGGAAAGGCCGCGCCGTCCGCACCGCGGTCACGGAAGGCGCGTTCGATTCTCCACGCGATCTCTCGTTCAGTCAGCCCAACTTCGAGCTCGGCCGCGATCCCCGTGAAAACCTCATCGGTCAGCCGAATCGCGCGAGCGATTCTGGCAATCTCGTCGCCGTCTTTCATCGCTCTCAGCTCGGTCACCGCGTTCTCGAGCGGAACCAGTTCAGCCGAGCCATCGATCGCTTCGATGAGGCCTCGCATGACCGCAAATGATATTGCCCGGTCTTCGAATCCAACGCGGCGGCAACCCAGCAGTCCCAAGCGGTCAGCCACAGTCTTAATCCACGGCCGCTCCCACGCGACCACCTCGAACGCCGGAGCTTCCGATCTGGCCCACTCCACATTGTTCGGGCTTGTGCAAAGCACGGCGCTTTCGGCCGCGACCAGCAGCACTCCCGCCGATTCCTCAGGACCGTGATCTTCCGCGGTATAGCCGCTCAGGTAAAAGCGATTCGCGGGATGCGAGACTAACGCGGCATCAAGAGCGTGTGCGGACAGGCTCGCGCGCAGTCGCTCTAATCGATTACTCACGCTTCGGCCTCTGCATCCAAGTCGATTCGCCGCAAGAGGAAATCGAGCGCATATTCGTAGCCGACTGCGCCCAAACCCGCGATCTGGCCAACCGCAACCGGAGCGATTACGGAACGATGGCGAAACTCCTCACGGGAGTGAATGTTCGTCAGGTGAACTTCAACGACCGGTCTGCCGCATGCGGCGAGCGCGTCCCGGAGCGAGATGCTGTAGTGGGTGAGGGCGCCGGGATTGATGACGATGCCAAGTGCGGTGCGGCCGGAGGATTGGATGCAATCAACGAGCGCGCCCTCGTGGTTCGATTGGAACGTCTCGATTTCAACTGGCGGCCTCACATCACTGGCCACCGATCTGAGACGCGATTCGATGTCCGCCAACGTGGTGCTGCCGTAGAGGTGCGGTTCACGGGTGCCGAGGAGGTTCAAGTTTGGCCCGTTCAGCACGAGGATCCGACGCTCGTTCATCGCACGACCGCCGGCAGCGTCGATCCAACCGGAGCACCGCTGTTCGCGAGTGCGGCGACGTACGCCCGAATGGAATAGGTTTCCTCGCCATCGTCAAGCCGCACCCGACCTCGGAAGACGAAGACCGGTTGCAGGTACTGACGGCCGCCTGGCGGTCCCGCGGTCGTGTAAGCGATAGAGACATCGTTGTAGGTGACCGTTCCCTTGATCTCGGATCCCGCGGGGACTTCAGCCTCCAAGATATCCGCCTCGATATATCCCTGGCCGGACTGCACTTGTGCCCAAGCATCTTCGACGGCGCGCAAACGGAAAACGTCCGCCCTGCGGATATCTGCCCAGCGGATTGAGGCCTCCAAGATCGTACCCATTGGACCCAACGTCACAGTGATGCTGGGATAGGCCGCGAGCAATTGTTCGGGTTCGACTGGCGTGAAAACGACCACCACGCGGTCTGATTCTTCGGCCCGGCTCGCGATCGTCGCTGCGCCTATGTCGGGCGGAGTCAGACCGTTGAGGCGAAGCCATTCGCGCGCGTACGCAACGGCCTCCTCGTCGGTCGGCAGATCACCGTCGCGCACCTCCGCCTGGGAGACATATTGGATGACGTCCGGCGAGATGAAGAGTTGTCCGGTCCCGGAAACGGCAAAGCCGCCGTCTCCACGATCCTCGACCCGCGCATAGATTCGCAAGCGGTCGGCAAGTTGCTGAGCGCCCTGCAACGACATCGGCTTGCGCACCAGCTCGTAAATCGGCGCCTCCTGATCAACGGTATCAAGATCGACGTTGAGCGACGGCAGCAACTGGAACGTATAGCCTTGTTCATTCGTTGTCGGTAGATCGGGCGGCGGCAGCTCGGCCACAACCTCAGTCGACGCGCCACCATCTTCGCCTGCCTCCGGCGAGGGCGTCTCGGGAACCGTCGTCCCACGTGCCGCCGGCGTCCAGGCAAACGCCACAACGACCAGCGCCATCATCAATGTGACAAGGGCAAGTGCACGCCAGCCCGCGTGGCGCCCCTCCGCGCGTCCCTGTTCCACGATATTCGATCCTTCCTCGGCCTGATCCGGCATCCCTTACCGGGCGATCGGATCGACCTCGACGATGCGACGAAGTTCGACGATTTGGTCCCGCAGCAGCGCGGCCTTTTCGAATTCAAGGTCTCGCGCCGCGGTCTTCATTTGCGATTCCAAGTCCTTGATCATCCGCGCGAGATCGTCACGCGGGATCTCGGCAATGACACCAGCCTTCGACGTGCCGGTCGCCCGATACTCGCTCTGCTCTTCGGCAGCAGCCTTCACTCGGTCGGTGATGTCCTTGATCTCTTTGACGATACCCCGCGGCGTAATACCGTTCGCTTCGTTGTGGGAGATCTGGATGTCGCGTCGCCGGTAGGTCTCGCCGATCGCTGCCTTCATCGACCGGGTCATCGTGTCGGCATACATGATGACCTGACCGTCGACGTGCCGCGCGGCGCGCCCGATCGTCTGGATCAGCGACCCTTCGGATCGCAGAAAGCCTTCCTTATCGGCATCGAGCACGGCAACCAGTGAAACCTCCGGCAGGTCGAGTCCCTCTCGCAACAGGTTGATGCCGACCACGACGTCGTAGACACCGAGGCGTAAGTCCCGCAGGATTTCGATTCGCTCGAGCGTTTCGATCTCGCTGTGCAGATAATGGGTGCGCACGCCCATTTCCTTCAGATAGTCGGCGAGGTCCTCGGCCATCCGCTTGGTCAACGTCGTGACGAGCGCCCGTTCACCCCGCGCAACTCGGGCGTGGACTTCGTTCATCAGGTCGTCGATCTGGCCCTTAGTCGGTCGAACGGAGATTGCTGGATCGATCAGGCCGGTCGGGCGTATCACTTGCTCGACGACTTTCTCGCTGTGCTCCTGCTCGTATGGGCCAGGCGTTGCCGACACGAAAATGACCTGGTCGAGCATGCCTTCAAATTCGGAGAACGTGAGCGGTCGGTTCTCGCGGGCTGAAGGCAATCGAAATCCGTGCTCAACCAACACGTCCTTGCGCGATCGGTCGCCGGCGTGCATGCCGCGGACCTGCGGCAGCGAGATATGCGATTCGTCGACAAACATCAGGAAGTCGTCGGGAAAGTAGTCGATCAGCGTCGAGGGCTGCTCGCCTGGCCGGCGGCGAGAGAGATGCATCGAGTAATTTTCAATGCCGGAACAGTACCCTGCCTCTTGCATCATTTCGAGGTCGTACATCGTCCGTTGACGAAGGCGCGCCGCTTCAAGCAGCTTGCCCTGTGCATCGAACTCCTTTAGCCGGTCTTCCAGCTCGTCTTGAATGTCGCGGATCGCCACCTGTAGCTTGTCAGACGTGGTTACGAAGTGCTTGGCGGGGTAGATATCGATCTCGACGCGTTCCGCCAGGAGTTCGCCGGTGAGCGGGTCGACCTCCACGATACGTTCAACGTCGTCACCGAAGAATTCGACGCGCACCGCGATTTCCTCATACGCGGGGAAGATTTCGAGTGTGTCGCCACGCACCCGGAACGTACCGCGCGTCAACGTCATGTCGTTGCGGTCGTACTGGATGTCGATGAGATGGCGAACGACCCGGTCGCGCCTCGACTGCGCGCCACGACGCAATGATACGACAGTGTTCTGGTACTCCTCAGGCGAGCCGAGACCATAGATACAGGAGACCGAGGCGACGATCAACGTGTCTCGTCGGGTAAGGAGCGATCGCGTCGCCGCGTGCCGGAGTTTGTCGATCTCCTCATTGATGGCCGAATCTTTCTCAATGAAGGTATCGGTCCTCGCCACATAGGCTTCCGGCTGATAGTAGTCGTAGTAGGAGACGAAGTATTCGACCGCGTTTGTGGGAAAGAACTCTTTGAACTCCGCGTAAAGCTGCGCTGCCAACGTCTTATTGTGAGCAAGAACCAACGTCGGGCGATTGACCGCCTCGACCACGTTAGCCATTGTGAAAGTTTTGCCGGAGCCGGTTACGCCAAGCAGCGTTTGACGTCGCAAGTCCTCGTGTAGGCCGCCAATCAGGTGCTCGATGGCGCGAGGCTGATCACCCGTTGGACGCAGGTCGGATATGATTTTGAAGTCGGGCATAGGTGCTCCCAAAATGAACCACGCCCGCACGAAACGGCGGGCATGCGCACCCGGAATTATACTCCGCGGAGCGGATGACGGGAGCGGTACCAGCCTGAATGCGACATAACGATGTGTCTTTGCGATTCTATCGGACCCGGTAGAATTCCGCTTCATCGCCGCCGAAGCCGATGACCTCCTCGATGTGGCGGATCGCCCATCGCTGACCGGTCCAGAGCAGGCGAGCCGAGGCTTCCTCGCGATCGCACCAGATGCTATCCGTGTATTCGCGGCTGAGTTCGATTTTGGGTTTGGGAGGGGCCGTGAAGGCGAAAACGGGCGCAAGAATGATTGTGTCCGACTCGTGGTCGTAGAACTGGTTGATGTAGTCGGCCGAAAATGCGTCGACGATCTCGATCCCGGTACTGACGCGCACGGCACGCTCCGCGGCTTCGAGCGCCGTCTCGTTCGGCTCGATTTTCGCGTGGATGCTTTGCCACGTGCCGCCAAGTGGAAGCTCATCGTGACGGCGCAAGAGCAAGAATTGGACGCGGGCATTCACCCGGCGAAAGACATAGGCATCGACAATGTCGGCGGCGATCCTCGGCACGATTCCCTCGATGGCGGCTGGCAGAGTCTCGGGACAGCATAAACCCCCGGCGGCGGGGTGGAGATCGGCTGGCGGACGATAGCACAGCGGCGCTTTGCGGACAACCGTGATTGTCCGAATTATGCCGTAGGAAGAATGGGGCGACGGGGGAGGTCCTCCAAGGGTTGGGACGCCGGCCGGGCCGCCTCACAGCCGGCGGCCGTCTATACTTGGCCAGCACAGGCTGCATGCCAGGCGGACCACCGCACCGATATCGAACGACCGACCACAGGACCGCATGACTGATTCACTCGTCGAAAGTCAACAGACCGCGTCTGCTGCTTTCGCAACAGATGCTCAACCATCGTCGCGACAGCTCGCGGCCATCTCGCCGTTCTTCCTCCGCGCCATCGTCTTCACCGGTGGTCTTTCGAGCATCGGCATCGAAATCTCGGCATCTCGCCTCATCGCCCCCTACTTCGGCGACTCGACGTTTATCTGGGCAAACATTATCGGGCTGACACTAACTTATTTGGCGCTCGGGTATTACCTGGGCGGCCGGGTCGTCGACCGCTTTCCCCGGCCATGGCTGCTTTTCACCATCACAGGTGTCGCCGCCTTCTTCGCGGGACTAATCCCGATCGTTTCCCGGCCGATCCTGACCACTTCCCTTGAAGCCTTCGATGAGGTTGCTGTCGGCGCGTTCTATGGCTCGTTGATCGGCGTGTTGTTGCTCCTGGCCGTCCCGGTCACGCTGTTCGGGTTCGTGACGCCGTTCGCAATCCGTCTCCAAATCGACGACGTGCAAGCGGCGGGCATCACCGCCGGCAACATCTACGCACTCTCGACGCTCGGGTCAATCGCTGGCAGCTTTTTGCCTGTCCTCCTCCTTATCCCGGTGTTTGGCACCTCGCGGACGTTCTTGATCCTGAGTCTCACACTCCTTTTGCTCTCGCTCGCCGGTCTCCTGGCGTTACGTGAACGATGGCTGGCCGGCGGTCTGGCGGTGATGGTTGGTCTGCTCTTGCTGACAGTTATCACGGCCGAGGCCGGGCAGATCAAACCGCCTTACCGGGGCGAGCTCGTCTACGAAACCGAGTCGGAGTACAACTACATTCAAGTTCTGAAAGACGACGGCGCCTACATGCTCGCACTGAATGAGGGCCATGCCGTCCATTCCATCTATGACCCTGACGAGCTGCTGACGCGAGGACCGTGGGACTACTTTATGGTTGGTCCGCTCTTTAACGCGCAGGCGGACGAACGGTCGGTCGAGGACGCGTTGATCATCGGCTTGGCTGGCGGCACGGCCGCGCGCCAGTTGACCGCCGCCTACGACGATGTGCAGATCGACGGCGTCGAAATTGACCCGGAGATCGTCCGCATCGGTGAAAAATACTTCGCCATGGACTTGCCAAATCTCAACGCCATTGTCGATGACGGCCGCTTCTTCATTCGACGCAGCGACCAGACCTACGACCTCATCGGCATCGACGCCTACCACCAGCCGTATATCCCGTTTCAGTTGACAACCAGGGAATTCTTTCAGGAGGTATCCGACCGCCTCAATCCGAACGGCGTGGCGGTCGTCAATGTAGGGCGACATGAGAGCGACTACCGCCTCGTCGATGTGATTGCCTCGACGATGCGGGATGTCTATCCGCATGTCTATGTCATCGACGTCGAGCGCTTTTCCAACAGCATGGTGATCGGTACGAAGAGCCCGACCGCACTTTCCAACTTCGCGACGAATGTCTCTCGACTGCCCACCGATTCAATCCTGCGCGTCGTCGGTGAGCGGAGCATCGCCCATGGCAATATCCGCGAGGTGGAATCCGGCGGGCGTGTATTCACCGACGACAAAGCCCCTGTCGAGCTAGTGGTCGATCAGATCATCATCGACGCCGCGCGAGAGGAGAATGATCCATAGTGACTAATAGGTGGTCCGGCCCGGGTTCAACTGTCGCCAAACCGCACGATCTTCGAGGTCAACTCGCTCGTGGCGAACAGTTGACATCGGTTCCCGGCGTTCTTCACGGCGTGACTTCCCGCGTCGAAGGCTTGGGCGCCGCTGACGGCAACGTCGGCTATGGCGCGCCTCGCGATCGCGATGACGCCTGGGCCATGCGCCAAGAATGGTGCTGCACTATCGGGATGAATGCTGACGTATTGGTCACAACGCAGCAGGTACATGGAGCGGACGTGCGACTGGTCACGGCCGACCACGCGGGCCAAGGCGCTCGGCCCGGCACGTCGCTCTCGGGAAACGCGGACGCGCTGATCACCCGGGATGCCGGGGTCGCCTTGATGACGCTCCACGCCGACTGCCTACCGATCCTATTGGTCGACCCCGAGACGCCCGCGGTCGCCTCAATTCACGCGGGTTGGCGAGGCACGGTGCAGGGCGTCGCCAGCGCCACCGTGGCCGCAATGGACCTGCAATTCGGCAGCCGCCCCGAAAACATCCTGGCGTTTCTCGGACCGTGCATTGCCGCCTGTTGTTACGAAGTCGGCGACGAAGTGGTCGATGCCTGGCAAAAGCAAGGAGGCGATGACGCCAACCGCGCCCTGCGGCCCGGTCGAAATCGTACGCACCTCGACCTTAAGGCCGTGAACCGAATATTGCTGGAACGCGCGGGGTTAATTGGTGCAAATATCGAGGCAAGCGACATCTGCACTCGATGCCAGGAACGCAATTGGTTCTCTCACCGAGGTCAGGGCTCGCACACCGGACGTTTTGGCGCGATCATCGCATTAGCGGAAGCGTCGGGAAGTGACTGACACGCAGGTCACCTCCGCGGGGATCGAGACGCGAATCGAACACGTTCGGCAGCGAATCGCTGAGGCGGCAACTGTCACCGGTCGAGATCCCACGGGTATCACGATCGTTGCAGTCACCAAGAGCGTCGACCGCTCAGTGGTCGATCTGGCATTCGCGGCGGGCCTGAGACACTTCGGTGAGAATCGCGTCCGAGATGCTCTGCGCAAGTTTGACCCTCCGCTGCCGCCGGGCGCGACCCTCCACATGATCGGCCAGCTTCAGTCGAACAAGGCAAGACACGCCATCGAGCTCTTTGACTTCGTCGAGTCGGTCGATCGGTCGTCGCTTGTCCTTGCACTGGAAAAGCACGCGGCTGACCGTGGTCGCAAGCTACCTGTGCTCATCCAAGTGAACGTCGCCGGCGAGGACCAGAAAGCTGGTTGCCATCCGCTGGATGCGCAACGGCTGGCCTCAATGGTGCTCCATCAGCCGCATCTCGAGCTACGCGGGCTGATGACGATCGCGCCGCTCGTCGTCGAAACTGAGACGATCAGGCCGGTCTTCCGGCAACTACGCCAACTCAGAGATCAGCTTCAGATCAACCTGCCGGACGGTCGACTCTCAATTCTATCGATGGGCATGTCGAATGATTATCAGATCGCTATCGAAGAAGGAGCGACCCACGTCCGCATCGGACGGGCGATCTTTGGCTGACCCGTCGCTGGTTCAGGGAAGTGGGGTCGCGACAGGCGTGGGTGTCCCATCTGTCTCGGGGTCGGTCGCGGCTGCCAATTCCCGTAAGATTGATTCCAACGCCGCCTGCTCGCGGCCGTATGCTTCCCAATCCCCGACGCTCAGCGCCACTTGCGCCCGCTCGTAGGTATTGAGCGCCTCCCGCGCGAGGTTGTCCGTGGGTTCCAGGGATGTTTGGGCTGGAGTCTCCAGTTGGGTTTCAGTTGTCACACCGTCGGGTTGCTCGATCTGGTCGACCGTTGCCGCATCACTTTGCGTAAGCGCCTCTAGCGCCTCTTCTAGACTCTCACGCATCACCACCCGTTCACTCGACGCAACTATGACGCGTTTGAGCTCTGGCAGTGCCGCGTCCGTTCCCCGCGCTTCGAGATAGAGCGGTTGCACGTACAAAACGCTCTCCTCGATCGGCACTACGAGCATGTTGCCGCGTATCACTTCGGATCCAGCCTGGTTCCAGAGCGAGATCTGGGCCGAAATCTCGGGATCCTGGTTGATCCGCGCCTCGATCTGGCGCGGCCCAAAGACCGTCTCCTGCCGGGGAAAACGGTAAACGACCAGCCTGGAGGCCGCGCGCTCGTCGGTCTGACCGGCCATCCACGCCGTCATGTTTTGTCTGTCTGTGCGTCCACCGGGGATGAACGGGCGGATCAAGGTAAATGCAAGTTCCTGCTCGCTTGGAAGGGTCATCGTCACGTAATACGGCTCCATCCGATCGGTCGAGCCGCTTACCTCCTCCACCGGAATACTCCAGCGATCCTCACCGTTATAGAAGGCGGTGGGGTCGGCGACGTGAAAAGTCGAGTAGATCTCGGACTGGATGTCGAAGAGGAGCTCAGGGTAGCGGAAATGGGCCGCGATGCCTGGCGGCGCATCGGCGATCGGCACGAACAGATCGTCATAAATGTCGCCGTAGGCGTCGGCAATTGGATCAGGCACAGCCGTTCGGTAAAACCAGACCGTACCGTCATAAGCGTCGACGACGACCTTGACACTGTTACGCAGATAGTTGATGCCTCGTGTCCGCGTTGCCGCGGGAAACCGATTGCTTGCCGTGTACGCATCGACGATCCAAAACAACCGTCCCTGGTCGATCACCATGTACGGATCGTCGTCGAGCTCGAGGAACGGCGCGATCCGGTCAATGCGATCGGTGATGGTGCGGTGCAGATGGATACGCGCGTCGTCGGTGATGGCGCCACTGAGCAGCAGGTTTCGATCACCAAGATGCGTGGCGACCATCACCTTTGTCAGATAGTCGTCGAGCTGAATCGTTCCTTTGCCCTCGCCCGCGTATTGTGTTGTTCCTTCTGCTTCTTCAAGGCCGGAGAACTCCTCTTGACCAGAGTTGGTCACGACCCAGTCGCCTTGGGTTTCACCAAAGTAGATTTCGGGTCGGTCAATGGCAAATGGACCGCTTCCATTCGGCGGGATGTTGTTGACGAGGAACGTGGGCAGCCCCTGGCGATTCACCTCGTCGGCCGGACTGACGACGACGGCATAGCCGTGGGTGTAAACCAGTCGCAGGTTCGTCCACCGTTGCGCATTTTCGGGCAGATTCGAGGGCTCGATTTCGCGCGCCGCGAGCAGTACTTGCGTGGTCGCTCCATCGACGGTATAGCGTTCGACGTCGACATCCTGAAAGACGTAATACGGGACGAACGACTGCAATTGCTGGAAAGTCGTTCGAATGATGCGGTAGTCCCACAGTCGGATATTGTCGAGCGTCGCCTGATGGGTCGAGAGCTCATCAGCCTGAATCGGCTGAGTGCCGGGGAGTTCTCGCTCTTCGACCTGATCCAAGCCGTACGCCGCACTTGTCATCTCGATGTTGTTCGCGATATACGGCCGTTCCCGCGCGAGTTCACTCGGTTCGACGACGACTCGCTGCACGATCTCGGGAATCACCACGCCCACGACCAGACTCAGCGCCCCCCAAAGCAGGACGATACCGACAAGCAACTTCGCACGGCGGACGAATGCGTTCGCAAGCAGAATGGCCGCCGCCGCGACTGAAACCGCGGCGAGCAACCAGTTTGCAATCCGTTGGACATTCACGTCGGTATAACTCGGCCCGAACGCGAATCCGCGTGTCGAGTACGCGAGATCGAAGTTCGCCAGCCAATAGCTGCCGGCCAGGATGAGGAGGATTGCACCACCGAGGGCAAAGAGGTGGACGCGCATGGTTTCCGGCGCGGTGCGTATCCGGCGCATGTTTACGCCGAGGCGCAGTGCGTACACCAGTGTTACCGCCGCCAGCGTCAACAACAGCACCACGAGGAGGCCGGAACGAATCGCCTGCAACGCCGGAACTGAAAAGATGTAGAACCCCGCGTCGCGCCCAAACACCGGGTCGTCGACGCCAAAGTCCTCGCTGTTGAGCCAGAGTAGCCACGTATCCCAACGGCGCCCGCTCCAAACGCCGCCACCAACGAACATCACGGTAACGCCGGCGAAAAGCAAAGTGACAAGCACGCGATTGGAAAATCGCGCCACGGCGCCGAGCGGCCTGTCGGACCGCGTGCGTCGCAGAGCAACGACGACGTTTCCAACCAGAATCGCGGACGCGATGAGACCGCCGATGGCGAACGAGAGTCCCAAAGCCATATATCGCGTCGTCAGCACGGATCGATATCCCATGCTGCCGAACCACCACCAATTAACCCAAAAAGCTGAGGTTGTAATGAGCACGACGATAAGCACGATGAAGACGCTCGCGGTCACCAGCATGCGCTTCGTCGACGAAGATATTCGGAGGCCGCGCGCCGGATGCGGGCGGCGTATTTGGGTCGGGCGCGAAGGACCCCGTCGCCGGCTCCCAAAGACCATGGTATGAATCGTTTCCCTGTTACGACCGCTTGGACGCCCCGAGCGTGTCACGCATCGTACCATTCAGGCAACGAATCGGATTGGCAGCGGTGCCGGCAATTGCAGGTCGATGTGGATGATCACGGTATCGAGTTTGAGCAGCGGCAGCTCCGGCAACGCGACGCTGATCGACGACGGGAAGACGGTGGTGCTTGTCGATTGCGGCGTATCGCACGTTGCGATCCTCCAGGGGCTAGCATCCCTCGGGCGCACCATCGAGGACCTTGTCGCGGTCCTTGTGTCGCACGAGCATGCCGACCACATTCGATCGCTTGACCGGCTGGTGCGGCGCGGCGTGCCGGTTGTCTGTACTGCCGGCACGGCGCGGTCCGCCGGCCTAGGCTCGGTCAGGTTTGATCAACTTGCGCTGGGCGCGACTTTGAATGTCGGCACCCTCGCAACGACGTCGATCCCGGTCTGCCATGACGCCGCGGAACCGTGTGGATTCTTGATACAAACGAATGGCACCGCGGTCGCCGTGGTGACCGACGCGGGATGCGCCACGGACGACATCGTCAATCCGCTCGTCAACGCGGACCTTATCATCATCGAGGCCAACCATGACGAACGCATGTTGCGG
>JBOGUE010000492.1:0-3774 GCA_050695955.1 Thermomicrobiales bacterium
CACCAGGGGTATAGATGCCGATTCGCTCAAGCGGGCGCACGATCTGGCCGAGTGCGCCGTCGTCGTTGTAGTCGATCCAGGAGGTCCGAAGTTGCTTACGGTGAAAGGCGGCGATGCGTTCGGCCGCAAGTACCATCGCGTCTTGAAGGTCGATCGCGAGGGATGAGCGCGCATCTGTCCAGGCAGCGCGTGGCACTTCTAGCGCATCCGGGACAGCACCATCTATGAGGCGAGAGTAGCGGAGGATGGCCTCGTCTCCTCGGGCGCGGACGTCCGCCACAATGCGGTCGACGACTTGTTTAGCCGAGAGATCCTCGCCGAACACGCGACGGATGCCGGCCTTCATGCCCGGCGAGAGTGTTGGTTCCTCGAAACCGCGGCGGCGAGAAAGCGCGATACGGGCCTCGTCGAGATCGGTGATGAGGCGGATCGACAGGTTTATTGAGCGTGTCTCAGTCTTCATCACTGGTGCTCCGATTGGCGGTTCAGGCACGCAGGACGCCGCCGACGCGTTGTCCGAGCACCCTTTCGA
Source organism: Thermomicrobiales bacterium (assembly GCA_050695955.1). Taxonomy (GTDB): domain Bacteria; phylum Chloroflexota; class Chloroflexia; order Thermomicrobiales; family UBA6265; genus JBOGUF01. The sequence continues at coordinate 533 of JBOGUE010000492.1, forward strand.
TCTTGCCTCGAACCTTGACCAACTCGGCATCGGTCAACGCCCGATCCGGCGCCGTGAAGGTGACCTGGAATGCCAGACTCTTCTTTCCATTGCCGATCTGCTCGCCCTGGAACACGTCAAACAGAACCACGTCGGTGACGAGTGGTCCCGCACCCGTCCGGAGCGCGCCTTCGACGTCTTGTGCATTGCGGTTATCGTCCACGACGATGGCAAAGTCTTGCTGCACTGGCAGGAACCGCGGCGCGCTGATCTGGCGGACCCGTGCGGGAATCGCATCCATGATGGCAAGCAGGTCGATTTCGGCGACACAGACACGACCGGCGTCGATTTCGAAGGTTTCGGCCGTCTCCGGGCGCAGCTCGCCGAACAGCGCGACGCGACGATCCCCCACGTAGCCGGCGGCGGCGCGGCCGGGATGGAGCGCGGGGTGCTCGGCTCGGTCGAAGCGAACGTCGGGCAGTCCCGCGCGGAGCAGCGTCGCTTCAACGACCCCCTTGACGTCAAAGTAATCGAGCTCGCCGGGGCCCGTGAAACGGCTGAGCGGTTCTCGCGATCCGGTCATGGTGATGCCGCAGACGTCGATCTCGTCCGGTAATTCGTTCCTACCACGCGGAAGGTAGACCCGAGCGATTTCAAAGAGGCGAAGCGACGGTGTGTGCTTGAGGTTGGCGGCGACCGATTCCAGGAGCGACGGCAGGAGAGTCGGGCGCATCAAATAGCGGTCCGATTGGATGGGATTGCGCAGGCGCAGAAGTTCATTCGAAGGTGCTTGCCGGATGAATCCGACCTCGCCGTCCGTTTGGGCGAATGGCTCAATCATGCGTTGGCTGATCGTGACGTAGTTGACTGCTTCGCTCAGGCCCGCTCCCGTCAGCGACTTGCGGACCTCTTGTTGGAGGAGATAGCGGGCATCGCGTTTCACGGATCCCAGGGCGCCGGTCGGAAGGGTGCTGGGCAGCGACTCGTAACCGATGATCCGGGCGACTTCCTCGATGACGTCCTCCTGGATCGTGACGTCGTGACGGAACGTGGGAACGACCACGGTCAGCGTACCGTCGACGTCGAGCGCCGGTTCGAACTCCAGCCGCCGCAAGACATCCAGGACATGTTCCGGCTCGTATCGCACGCCAAGCACCCGCTCGATGCGGTCGAATGGCAGTGCGACGGTCCACGGAACCTGAGGCAAGGGATAGACATCGCGGACGGCCGCGACACGGCTACCGGGGCAAACGTCGAGCAGGAGATGCGTCGCCCGCGCCATGGCGGAACCGACTAGGTTGGGGTCCAATCCGCGCTCGAACCGCGCGGAGGCGTCGGTGCGAAGCTTGAGCGCCATTCGGGTGTGTCGGACCGACTTCAAATCGAAGTTCGCGCCTTCAAGCAGAAGCGTCGTCGTCGTTTCGTCCACCTCGCTGTCGACGCCGCCCATGACGCCGGCGACGGCAACGGCGCGGTCGGCGTCGGCGATGACGAGTATTTCCGGCGTCAGCTCGCGTTGCTCGTGGTCGAGTGTTTCGATTGTCTCGCTTGGTCGCGCCCGCCGAACGACAATCCGGCCCTCGTGCAGATGCGTGCGGTCGAAGGCGTGCAGGGGTTGGCCGGTCTCGATCATGACGTAATTCGTCACGTCGACGACGTTGTTGACCGAGCGCAGACCGGCCGCGGTTAGCCGGCGCGTCAGCCAGTTCGGTGATGGGCCGACCGTGACGCCCTCGATCACAATTCCCATATAGCGAGCGCAGAGATCCGGAGCCTCGATGGAGACCAGATCATCGTCGCCACCGGGTAACTCGCCGAAGTTGACGGCTGGCGGCAAGGTGATTGGCTTGTTTGTCAGGGCTGCCGCTTCCCGCGCGATACCGTGAATCGAGAAGGCATGCACCAGGTTTGGCGTGATCTCGAACTCGATGACGGTGTCACCGAGCCACTCGCGAAGTGGCACGCCGGACGGGGCGTCCGCCGATAGAACCAGGATACCCTCGTGCTCGTCGGACAGGCCGAGCTCCTTTTCGGAACAGACCATGCCTTCGGAGCGGATGCCCCGGATCGAGCTCGGCTTGAGGGTTTTGTACTTAAGCGTCTCACTGTAGGCGTCGACGAGGCGTGCGCCGACGAGGGCCAAGGCGACCTTCTGTCCCGCGGCGATATTCGGGGCGCCGGTAACGATGGTCTGGCGATGATCGCCCGCTACAACCTCGGCCAGGACGAGGCGGTCGGCGTTGGGGTGTTGCTCGACCTTCTTGACCTCACCGACGAAGACGTTCTCCCACTCTCCGCCGCCGACGCTCGTCTTCTCCGCTTCGAGGCCGGCCATGGTCAAGTGGTGAGCCAGCTCGTCCGGCGATAGACCGGTGTCGACGAATTCGGCGAGCCAGCGCAACGGTACGTTCATCGCGCGTTTCTCCTCAGGTCGCAAACGGATCAGAGCCGGCCGATGGTGGCAAACTGGGCAAGGAAACGGAGGTCGTTGGCGGCAAATGCGCGCAGATCGTTGACCCCGTACTTCATCATGATGATGCGCTCAATGCCGAGGCCAAACGCGAATCCGGTGTATTTCTCCGGATCGTAGCCGGCGCCGCGCAGCACGTTTGGATGGACCATCCCGGCGCCGCCCATCTCCAACCACCCCGTTTGCTTGCAGACGCGACAGCCGCCGCCGGCGCAGATCGCGCAATCGACGGCGAAGTCAACGCCCGGTTCGACGAACGGGAAGAAGTCACAGCGGAAGCGGACGCGGCGTTCCGGCCCGAAGAGTTGGCGAGCCATCTCTTCGAGGACGCCTTTGAGGTCGGTGAGGGTGATGTTCTCATCGACGGCCAATCCCTCGAGCTGATGGAACATCCATTCGTGCGAGGCGTCGACCGCTTCGTATCGGAACGCCCGGCCGGGGACGACGACGCGTACCGGCGGCTCCGTTGCCTCCATGACGCGCGCTTGCATCGGGGACGTATGCGGCCGCAGCACGATTTCGGCGCCGTCGGTCTCGACGTGGATCGTGTCCCACAAATCGCGGGCCGGGTGATCGCTAGGGATGTTGAGCAGGTCGAAGGTATACCGACCGGTCTCAACTTCAGGGCCGAAGACGGTCTGAAAGCCCATCAAGGCGAAGATGTCACTCAACTCACGGATCATAAGGGAGACCGGGTGGGCGTAACCGACGTCCACTGGGCGACCGGGCAGCGTCACGTCTACTGAATCGACGGCGATGCGACGCTCGATATCCTCTCGGACCAGTTGAGTGC
>JBOGUE010000493.1:0-1924 GCA_050695955.1 Thermomicrobiales bacterium
CTGCCGCTCGCCAAGGTCCGCCCATCGAACTCGATCATGGCGTCGCGAAAGTCCGGGCCGAGGCCGTGCGACCACGATCCACGATGGACGATCCGAATCTCCCGACCGTCGACGGTCTGGAGGCTCGCCGGGACCGCACCTTCAAACCAGGCGCGGCTGACGGCCATCTCGGACGGCGCTCCACGGACCGCTGCCATTGCCACCCTCGTCGCTTGCCTGCTCAACAGCGACATCATGCCAGAACCCGGAGGCGATTGCCCCTACCGGTTGGCGGAGATGGCGGCAAGTTGCTGCAATCGCCCGCCTGCTAGACGCAGCGTCTCTTCTCGCTTGGCGAAACAGAACCGCGCCAGGAGCGGCGCTCGCGCTGGATCGGCGTAGAACGCCGAGGGCGGCACGGCCGCCACGCCAATCTCTTTGGTCAGAAATCGGCAAAAGGAGACGTCGTCCGGGAAACCGCGATCGGCGATATCAGCCATGAGAAAATAGCTGCCAGCCACCGGCAGCGCCGGCAAACCGGCCGCGTTGAGAATCTCCTGGAGTAGGTCACGCCGCGCGGTGTATTCGGCACGCAGTCGTGCATAGTAGTCGGTGCTCGCGGCCGTTTCGAGCGCGGTTGCCATCGCTTCCTGAAACGGGGTGGCGGTGGCGAACGTCACGAATTGGTGAACAGCCCGCAATGCGGCGTTCATCGCCGCCGGTCCAACCGCATAGCCGATTTTCCACCCGGTCATGGAGAAGGTTTTGCCGGTGGAGTTGATCGTCAGCGTCCGATCCCACATCCCCGGCACCGTCGCCAGCGGCACGTGTCTCGCGCCATCGTAGGTGATGCGATCGTAGACCTCGTCGGTGATGGCGATGGCGTCGTGTTCCTGGCACAGCGACGCAATCAGGTCGAGCTCCTCACGCGTGAAGACTTTGCCGGTCGGATTGTGCGGCGAATTGATGAGAATCGCCTTCGTGCGATTGGTGAACGCGGCGCGCAGCTCGTCCGCATCGAACAACCAATCGGGCGGCCGCAGGGTGATCGGCCGAAACGACCCGCCGGCGAGGATGGTCGCCGGTAGATAGGAGTCGTAGAACGGCTCGAAGGCGATCAACTCATCGCCCGGTCCGACGAACGCCTGAACCGCATCGTAGATCGCCTCGGTCGCGCCGCTGGTGACCGTGATCTCCACGTCGGGATCCACTTCGCGGCCAGAGGATGCCGTCCAGGTCGCCGCAATCACCCGCCGCAGGCGAGGCTGGCCATGCCCGACGGCGTATTGGTTCACATCGCGGTCAATTGCTTCTTTCGCGGCCTCCTTCACGAAGTCCGGGCCGGGGAAGTCCGGAAAGCCCTGGCCGAGGTTGACCGCGCCGTGTGCCGCGGCCAACCGGCTCATCTCTGAAAAGACGGACGTGCCGAAGCCGTGGATCTTCGCCGCGGCCCGCGCATCGATCGCGGCCACCGTTAGACGCCGCCAGCCAGATGCAGACGCTCCATCTCTTCCACGGTGCGGTCGAACTCGCGGAGGGCTGCCCGCACCGGTTCCGGGGTCGTGAGATCGACGCCCGCTTGTTTCAAGACGGCCAGCGGGTAGTCGGATCCGCCGGCGCGCAGCATCTCTCGGTAGCGTTCAGCGGCGGGTGCGCCTTCGTCCCGGATGGCGCGCGCAATGGCAACTGCCGACGACATGCCGGTGGCGTACTGGAAGACGTAGAACGCCCGGTAAAAGTGGGGGACGCGACTCCAGCCAAACCTCGCATGTTCATCGACGTTGACGCCGGGGCAGTATGCTTCGACCACCGCGCCGTAGAGCTCATTGAGGGACGCCAGGGTCAATGGTTGCCCCGACTCGACGTGTTCGTGGGTCTTCTGTTCGAACTCGGCGAACATCGTCTGCCGCACCAGCGTCGTGTAGATCGTGTCCGCGAACCGGTT
>JBOGUE010000494.1:0-3525 GCA_050695955.1 Thermomicrobiales bacterium
AGTCAGGAGTCAGTAGTCAGTCGTTCGTCCCGCGGATGTTCGGCTGCCGCCCCACATTTCACCGCTGACTACTGACTCCTGACTACTGGCTACCGACTACTGGTGACAACGCATGGTCTACAAAGCCACCGAAGACGTCGTGCGCCGGGTGATGCCGCTGCTGGAGCAGATGGCGACGCGGACGATTGACAAGGCGCGATTGCTGCAATACCTCTCGGCGCGGGCCGGGGCGGATTGGGACGTGTTGGAGCTAGTCGCCGACGCCGAGGAGGGACCCAGCGACGCGGGCGGCACGGGCCGGGTGCTGACCTTCCGCGACCGGTCGAGCGGGGCCGAGCACCGCATCCCCTACCCCACCTGCCTGCCGCCCGATTTGGAGCCATGGGTCCGCGACGAGTACAAGCGGTTGGCGATGGACCGCCCCTTGACCGCCATGGCTGAACCCCTCTTCACCCGTTTTTACCAGGCGTCCCACTGCGACCGCTGCCGCTGGCGCGGCCCGGAGCACGCCCAGATCCACTTCGAATGCCGATATGCCGGGCACCCGGTGAACTTCGAAGTGGGATAAGGCGGCAGGGGGATTAAACGCCGGCGAGGCGAGCAGCCACTGGAGCGAACGACTCCATATCCTTCTCGAAGACCACGAGATACGAGATGCCGTACTGTTCCCGCCGCGCCCGCAGCGTCTCCGCAATCTCATCGACCGTGCCAATTAGTAGGTACGGCGTCTCTCGTACATCTGCAGGCGTCAGTGGCGTCCATTCGCGGCTCAGGTCCTCGCTCGCTTGACGTGCGTCGTCGGTCATGATCAATCGCTGAAGCAGGACGTGCAGCTCCAGTGTTGAGAACCGAGCGCCGGCTGCTTGGCGGATCAGCGCAACTTGCTTGGCGACGGCCGCGGGCGTGCATTCTTCCATCCGGAAGCGACCTCCGGCCGAATGTAGTGTCGGTAGGATGCTCACGATGTCGGCCTCGCGCGCCGCCAGCGAAAGCATGCGTGGTCCACCGCCGCCGACGAGGATCGGTGGGTGCGGCTGTTGGATGGGCTTCGGGCGTCCGTCGAATTCCGTGATCGTGTAGTGCTGGCCGGCGTACGTCAATGGACCCTCAGCAAAGAGCCCTTTGAGAATGAGAAGGCTCTCCTCGAGACGACTGACGCGGGTGCTGGGCGGGTCGAACGGGATCCCGGTCCACTCGTAGTCCGGCATGAATGAGCCGCCGGCGCCGATGCCGAGCTCGAACCGTCCATCCGAGAGCACGTCGAGGGTCGCCGCCTCCATCGCGACGAAGGCCGGGTGGCGCAGATCGTTTTGCAGCACAAGCGTCCCGATACGGAGCGTTGTGGTTGCTTCGGCCACGATCGCCAGGGCCGGACCGATGGCGAACTGGTCGCCCAGGTGGTCGGCCATGACGAGGGTGTCGTAGCCGAGTGCCTCAGCCTTCTTCGCCTGCTCTTTCCACTCCGCACGCGACGCGGCATGGGACATCTGCACGCCGAAGCGGAACGGTCTGTTGGTGGTCATGGTTCCCTCCTGTCGCGCTCCGCGACTGTCTAACCGGCGAGGTCGATGAGCGCGTCCGCGACGACCGGGGGATCGACGAGCATGTGGAAGTGGCCGGCGGCGATCTCGCGGGAGGGCCAGCCGGCCTCGCGTGCATGCCGCGCCGGCACGTCGTAGGGCGCGCTGAACTTGAGGTAGCCGCACGGCGCGTCGGGCCAGCCGGCGAAGACGGGGATCGGCTCGGTGAAGAAGGCGAGCGCGCGCGGGCGAAGGTCGGCGATGAGCAGTTGCCGGAGGCGCGGGTCCGGCAGGATGGCGGCGAGGTCGTCGTCCGTCCAGGCAGGGAAGCGGCCGCCTGCGACCAGGCGCTCCCGGAAACGCAGCGCGAAGGCCGGGTCCTCGTCTGCCATCAGGTCGAGCCGGCTTGCGCCGCCGGCCGGGATGCCGGCATCGACGAAGAGGTACGCCGCAACCGGCTGACTGATCCGCTGCCCGATGGCGGGTAGCAGCGGGCCGGCGCCGCTGTGGCCCACGAGCGTCACGGGTTGATCCGGCAGGAGCGGCGTGAGCGCTTGGGCGACGAACGCCGCGTGTTGATGCCAGAACGGCAGGTCCGCGACCGCGTCGTCGGTCAGCGCCGGGACGATCGTCTCGACTCCCCGTAGTCGCAACTCCTCCGCGGTGAGGGACCATGTCAGCGGGCCGACGAGCGGGCTATGGATCAAGACGAACGCGGTATCCACTGGCTGCCCTGGCGACGTCTGTGCTGTTGTGTTGATCTCGAGGATACACCCCGGGTCACGGGCTCCTGGCGACCAAGACAAAACGATACCGTCAAGCCGCGGATTCGACATCGACCGCGGTGACGAGTGGCGGGTCGGTTTCCACAGGAACGGACTCGCCAAGGTCAGCCAGCGCGGCGATGTGGTCGGCGATGGCCTCTCGGATACGTTCCAGCGCTTGATCGACGCTGCCGCCCTGTGTCAAGCAACCTGGCAGCGTCGGGACCGACACGACGTACATGCCGGGATCGTGTCCCCGCTCCACGATGACCGTGTAGCGCATCAGAGCAGCTCCTTCAATTCCTCGGCCGTCAGGTCTGCCTGTTCTACACGCTGACGTCGCTTCAGTCGTTCCAGGGTGGTGCGTAAGTTGAGACGAGCTGCTTCTCGACTGGCTTTCGTTGCGGCGTCGGGTGGAAGTACGGGTCGACCCTCCCCCCGGCCTTCGACACATCGAGCACCCGGCGGTTGATCTTGCAGTTGGTCTGCTGGCCGCCTTTGTAGCAGTTCCGTGGGGAGATGTTGCCGTAGCCCATTTTGAACCGCTTACCCAAGTCTTCGCACTCGCCGATGTAGCGGGCAGACCCGTCCACAACCAAGGCATAGACCCGGATCAGCCCCTTCGGCACTGAGATGAGGAACTTGCAGAACGTGCCATGACCGTGCTTGTGCAGCGGGGAAACGTCGCACTTCGTGTACCGCCCTTGCGGACTCATCTCCAGGATGGCCCCGGATGCATCGCGCAGGGGGGCGAGAGGCCCCACATATTCGAAGTCGCGTCCTCCCAGCCTGATCTCCGACGGTGCGCTAGTCGCTCCTCCTGAATGGGTCGACACGGGCTACCTCCTAACCGACGAGGCGATCCAAGGAATCGTGGTTTCGGTTTAGAATCCATCCTAACAGCTTCGGATCGAGCGTCTCAGCGCTCGCGCCCCGGCGTTGAAAACCCCGCGTCACGTGAGGAGTACCGGTGCCTCGCCGACGTGCCGCCTTATCGCTCCTCCCGCTTCCCGCGCAAGAGGCGGTGCGCGTCGTGGGTGGCGTGTTTGCGGGTGGCCTCGTCGTAGGCCGAGGAGGCGTCGAAGGCAGCGTAGTGCATCGCTAGGTCGTAGTGCTCTTGGACCTGGGCGGTCATCGGCGCGGCCATCAGTGCGGCGGCAGACTCGCGCAACAACGCGCGGGACTCGGCGTGGCGGCCCTGGCGGTCGAGGCGCATCGCCTCGCGCTGCTCCGTGTGGGCG
>JBOGUE010000495.1:0-6023 GCA_050695955.1 Thermomicrobiales bacterium
TCGTCATCGCTGCTTGGGTCAGGAGGCTAGCCCATGTCAAGGCGCGGAAGCCGACGCCGAAGAGTTGCAAGGAGAACACGCCGACCGGCATTGCTGCTGAACGAACCCGCTGCTCCCTCGGAGCCAGAGAGCCAGAAATCAGCCCCTCGGACAACATCACCCTGTGCGGTGTCACCCTGCAGCTCAGTCAGTGCATCCTGCAGGATATCGGCGTAGCCCTCTGGATCTGTATCCGAGCTTCTACGCGAGGCGATCTCAAGCACCGGCACCAGCAAGGAATGCATCACGTTGACGCCCGTCGTCTTTTGCAGGGCATAGCGCTCTGGGTCATTGAAGACATCTGGCAAGACCTGCCTGATACCCTGCCAATAAGTATCAAGTACGGCAATCTGGCGCTGACTGGACAGCAGCTGGAAATACGGCATCTGAAGGACTGGGCGTAGCGAACTAACTATAGCCGCCGACCCGATGACCGTATCGACCTTAGGTAGGCCGGGGTACCGAATACGATCCTTCCAGACCGTGGTCTTGCCGAGCATCTCCGCGAGCGACTGGGCTTCGACTTTCCAAGCCTGCCCGCGCTCATCAAGATCGTGCCAGAGGGCCGGATCGGTCTCGGTCCGGTGCTTGAGGAGATCGAGAGCCAGGTCGGTACGAACGCTCTTGGCGGTTGAATTGACGACGTAGAACTGTTCCATCTCCATCATCTCTGTGGCGCCAAGCATGATGCAGATGGGAACACGGAATGTTGCCCACGCATCGGGATTCTCACGCAGAAGGCGCATGAGTGCCTCGACCCGATGCTGACCGTCGACGATGTAGATTCTCTCGCCATTCAGGATAAGGTGGAGACCGTCCTCACGCTCGACGAGGGTCCGATCCCGGTCAAAGTCCCCGTGTCGGATATTGCCGAGAACGGCTGTGGGCAAGTCAACTCGCTCGCGCTCGAGCTGACGTGCGAGCTCGCTGATTCGAGATGGACTTGGCTCGCGCTGGTAGCCGATTTTCTTGTGGAAGTCGCGCCGTGGGATGATGTAGCGGTCCTCGAGATCAGCAACTGCGATGGAGCCGACCACTATTGGTACTTTCTTCCATAGCGGCTGACCGCGCACAACTGGAATCTCTGCAGGCATGGCATACCTCATTTTTCCAAGCGAGGGAACAAGACTGGCCTGAGCTGGGATCGACGTGTCGGCACTGACTGTAACCTGAACAGACATCGCTGATGCCTCCTGCATCTCTCCCTTGATTCACAAACTCGCGTCGGTTCGGTTCAAGGGGTAAAACCACTCGACGCGGTGCCGCCAGAACGGCGAAGTAGGACTATCCTATTTGGATACATGAAATGGATCCCATTTCGTAGATTATTGACGTGTTCATTGCTCGTGAGCCTGCAAGGTGTTTCCGGTGTTCGCCACAGGCCTTCTGACAGATACTTATCTCAAGTGCGCCACATGTCGAGCTACCACACGTTGATGGAACTCGCTATGAATTCACTTGCCGTGTAGGCCATGATCCGCACCGTCACCGCCACCCGCTACGTCACACCGCTCCGCGAAGGGGGCTCGCTACCCGCCATCGTCGAGGCCGACGACGACGGGTTGTACGTGCTGAAGTTCCGGGGCGCGGGGCAGGGACCGAAGGCGCTCATCGCCGAACTGGTTGCCGGCGAGATCGGGCGGGCGCTCGGGCTGCCGATGCCGGAGATCGTCTTCGTCGACCTCGATCCGGCGATGGGGCGGGCCGAACCCGACCCCGAGATTCAGGATCTGCTTGAAGGCAGCGCCGGGCTCAACCTGGCACTCGACTACCTCCCCGGCTCCCTCGCCTATTCGCCGGCCACCGCGCCGGTGGTCGATCCCGCGCTCGCCTCGGCGATCGTCTGGTTCGACGCCTACGTCACCAACGTCGATCGCACCCCGCGCAACCCCAACCTCCTCGTCTGGCACGGTAAGCTCTACTGCATCGACCACGGCGCCGCCCTCTACGTCCACCACACCTGGACACCGGAGCAGACGACCGGCGATTCCCGCTTTGCCTTGATCCGCGACCACGTCCTGCTTCCAGTCGCCAGTGAGATCGAACGGGCAGGCGCGAGGTGCCTTGAACGCTTGACGCTGGAGCTGATCGAGCGGATCGTTGCACTGATCCCGGATGCCTGGCTGGAGGGCGACGACCGGTTTTCCAGCGTCACTGAGCACCGCAACGCCTACGTCGCCTATCTGCTGCGCCGCGTCGACCACGCGGCGGGCTTCACGGAGGAAGCAGTCCGTGCCCATGAGGCAGCTCCGGCAGTCGTTTGAGTATGCGCTGATTCGAGTGGTGCCGCGCGTCGAGCGCGGGGAATGCCTCAACGCCGGCGTCGTCCTCTTTTGCCGCCCGCGGCGCTTCCTCGCCGCCCGCGTCTCCCACGACCGCGCTCGCTTGCTCGCCCTTGCGCCCGACCTTGCGCCAGACGAACTCGACGCCATCGACCGTCAGCTTGCCCTCATCCCGCGTTTGGCTGCCGGCGACGCCGCCGGCGGCCAGATCGCGCGGCTACCGCTGCACGAGCGTTGGCACTGGCTCGTCGCCCCAGCCAGCACCGTGATCCAGCCCTCCCCGGTCCACACCGGTCTCTGCGACGACCCTGCTGCCGAACTCGACGACCTCTTCGCCACGATGGTCTTGCCGCCCGCTCCATTCCCCTTGCCCGCGGAGGAAGATATTATATAATCTGCATCTGTCCACACCACGGCGCAATCCGACGGCTTCCGCGGCAGGAGCAGACGAGTCGGCGACGGACTAGTGTGGTAGGTGGATCGGGGAACGCCGATGCCGGCACGCTGTGGTTCCGGCACGGTAGATACGGCACACGGAGGGATAGCGACGTGAAGCATCGTCAGCGGCTCTCACGGTTCTCGTTGCTCGCCATCGCGCTGCTAATCGGCGGGCTGGTCGTTTCCACCTCAGGGTTGGCCTCCCAGGCCACGCCGCAACCCCAGGCGACGCCGAGCGCTACCGGTTTGACGACCATCCCGGTCGCGCCGGGCTCCGAACAAGAGGGCGCCGACCCCGAAGCGACCCTCACCCTCAACCTCGGCGAGGAGATCGACAGCGGCGACCCGCAGGTCTACGCCTTCCTCAACGAGATCGAGATCGGCTCCAAGGTCTTCACGCCGCTCCTGGCGCTCAACGAGGAGAACCAGGTCGCCGACGCCGGCGCCGTCGCCATGCAGGTCTCCGCCGACGGCGCCGTCTACACATTCACCATTCGCGAAGGGATGACCTACACCGACGGCGTCCCGGTCACCGCCGAGAACTATGCCTACGGCCTCAAACGGGCCTGTGACCCCGAGGTCGGCGGTCTCTATTCGAACATCATCTACGACGTCACCGGCTGCCAGGAGTGGCGCGAGGTCGACCTCGAAGCCGCCGCGGACACCGTCCCCGACCTGAAAGCGGCGGTCGACGAGTCGATCAAAGCGATCGACGAGCAAACGCTCCAGATCACCCTCAACCAGGCCGCCGGCTACTTCCCCTACGTCATGGCCACCTGGCTTACCTACCCCTCCCGCCAGGATCTGGTCGAGCAGGGCGGCGCCAACTGGTGGCAGAGTCCCGAGACCTACGTCGGCAACGGCCCCTTCAAGCTGGTCAGTTGGACTCCCAACCAGGAGTGGGTCTTCGAGCGCAACGATGACTACTTCCGCGGTGCGCCAGGCATCAAGACCTTGATCTACAAGGAGATCGACAACAGCCAAACCGAGTTTCTGGCTTACCAGCAGGGCGAGTTCGATCTGATTGGCCCGGCTGCCTCCTTCCTCCCCCAGATCGAAGCGGACGCGGAGCTCAGCGGTCAGTTCTTCCGGCAGACCGACGCCAGCACCTCCTACATCGCCTTCAACATGGAGGGGCCGCCCTTCGACAACGTCAAGGTGCGCCAGGCCTTCGCCTTCGCGCTCAATCGCGAGCAGTACGTCAACCAAATCCTGAACGGCGTCGGCCAGCCGGCCGGCACCTTCCTCTACGAGGGCATCCCCGGTTACCAGGAGACCTTCCAGCAGACCTTCGATCCCGAGCGGGCGCAACAGCTCCTGGCCGATGCCGGTTTCCCGAACGGCGAGGGCTTCCCGGAGCAGCAGTTCCGCTACGTCGCCGACGACCCGGTGGCGCAGCAGCGTGCCACCTTCTGGCAACAGAACATCCAGGACATCCTCAACATTGAGTTGCAGCTGACGCCGACCGACAGCGCCGAGCTGCAAACCCTGCGCACCCGCCGCGATCCGAACCTGAAGATCTACCTCGGCAACTGGTTCGAGGACTACCCGCACCCGCAGAACTGGCTCTCCCTCGTCTACGGTCCTGGCTCCACCCGCGCCCCGCTCGGCTGGGAGGACCAAACCTTCTACGATCTCGTGCGCCAGGCCGACGCCCTCCCGATCGCGGAAGCCGCCCCCCTCTACCAGCAGGCAGACGCCTACCTGGCGGAGAATGGGCCGGTCGCCTTCTACATCCACGGCGAGTCGCTGATACTCGTCAGCCCTGTTGTCCAGGGCTACGTCACCTACCCGACCAGCGTCGTCGACACTCGCTACCAGATCGAAAAGATCTACAAGACGAACTAGGCGTTAGGGCTGAGGCGTTAGGCGTTAGGGGCTGCGACGTCGTTCCCCTAACGCCTAACGCCTAACACCTAACGCCTAACGCCTAGCCATGCTGAAAATCATCCTCAACCGTCTGCTATGGACCGTTCCCGTGCTGTGGCTCGTTGCTACGGTGACGTTCTTTCTCATGTACGCCGCGCCGGGCGGTCCGTGGGACGCCAAGTCGGGCGACCGGTTTCTCGATCCCGCGCTGGAGGCGTCGTTCAACCGGAAGTATGGGCTGGACGAGCCGGCCTGGAAGCAATACGTTCTCTACCTCGGCAACGCCGCCCAATTCGACTTCGGCGACTCCTACCGGCGGGAAGGTACGGCGGTCGAGGAGATCATTTTGGAGGGTTTCCCGTACTCGGCGAAGATCGGTTTGCTCGCCTTCGCCTTGTCGCTCCTGATCGGCATCCCGGTCGGCATCGTTGCCGCGCTGAAGCACAACAGCCTGGTCGACTATGTCAGCCTACTCGTGGCCACCGTCGGCTACACCCTGCCCAGCTTCGTCCTGGCGATCTTCTTCCTCGTCGTCTTTGCCGTGCAGCTCGAGTGGGTGCCGGTCCTCTTCAGCGATTGGCGCGGCTACATCTTGCCCAGCGTTGTGCTCGGCATCGGCGGCTCTGCCTTCCTGGCGCGGCTCACTCGCTCCAGCATGCTCGAAGTGATGGGCCAGGATCACGTCCGCACCGCGCGGGCCAAGGGGCTCAAGCACCGGATGGTCGTCCTGCGCCACATCATGCGCAACGGCATGATTCCCGTCCTCACCGTTACCGGACCGGCGCTGGCCGCCCTCATCACCGGCACCATCATCATCGAGCGCGTCTTCGGCGTCCCCGGCATGGGCTACCTCTTCATCGACAGCATCACCGCCCGCGACTACCCCGTGATCATGGGCACGACCCTCTTCTACGCCTTCGTCGTCGTCCTCGGTAACTTGATGGTCGACCTCACCTACGTCCTGGCGGATCCCCGCATCCGCTCCATCCGCTAGGGTCTGTTGCAGCGCCATGTCCTGCCGCGCCCTCCCCCACATGCCGCCCCACCCCGTCCTGCCGCACCCTCTTTCTCATGCCACCGCCTCCTCGTCTGAGCCGCACCCCCTCATTGTCATGCCGAGCTTGTCGAGGCATCTGCCTCTGATGAGAGACGCCGTTGGGTAGAGCCAGATCCTTCGACGTCGCTCAGGGTGACGAAGGGGGCGCTTAGGATGACGGGGGGAGGGGATGAGCGGTGTGACGGTTCCGTCCGCACGACTCACCAGCTTGACCGGCTGGCACGCCATGCGATAGCATGGCGATGTCAGAATATGCAAAGATTCGAAGATAGCAGGATAGCAAGATAGCAAGGTAGACCGGCGGATGTTGCAGGGCTTCAAGGCGGAACTGTTCAAGG
>JBOGUE010000496.1:0-2518 GCA_050695955.1 Thermomicrobiales bacterium
GGTGTGGCCCTAATCGCGCCCGAACGCCGAACGCCGAACGCCGAACCGCGGTGTACGTACCCGATCCGTTTGACAACGTTATCCGGGCCGGATAGGATCGCATCGAACCGATGATCTATACGTACACAGGAGACGTAGGCGGCCGTGGCGACGACGATCCTGGACGCGCCGAACACCACGATGAACCGGCTGGCCGAAGCGGATTCGGCCGCACACGATTGGTATCGATTCGTCCTCTCCTACCCAGCGCATCTCGTCCGCCACTACCTCGACCGCTTCGGCATCGACGCAGGCTCGACCGTCCTCGATCCGTTCTGCGGCACCGGCACGACGCTGGTCGAATGCAAGAAGCACGGCATCGGCTCGATCGGCATCGAGGCGCACCCGATGACCGCCTTCGCCAGCAGGGTGAAAGTCGATTGGCGCCCCGACCCGGCCGCATTGATCGCCCACGCGGAGCAGGTTGCCGCTGAGGCTACTGAGCGGTTCGCGGCCAACGGTGACAACGCGCCATTGCGGACGCTGCCGGCAGAGGCAACTAAACTCTTGCTGGCCAACTCGATCAGCCCGCTTCCGTTGCACAAGACGCTCGGACTCCTCGACGTGCTGCAAGAGCAGGACGACGCGCGATTCACGCCGCACGAACGACTCGCCCTGGCGCAAGCGTTGGTCTACTCCATCTCCAACCTGCATTTCGGCCCGGAGGTCGGCGTCGGCAAGCCGAAGGCCGATGCCCCGGTCGTCGACCCCTGGTTGAGCAATGTCCGCGTAATGGCACGCGACCTCACGACCTTGCAGGAGGCGGGACTCGCCGATGTCCCGGCCCGCGTGATCAATGCCGATGCGCGCGACCTCCTCAACGTGCTGGAACCAGCGTCGGTCGACGCCATCATCTGCTCGCCGCCCTATCCCAACGAGAAGGACTACACCCGCACCACCCGGCTCGAAACCGTGCTGCTCGGCTTCGCCGAAACGAAGGCCGAATTGCAAACGATCAAACGCGGCCTAGTCCGCTCGAACACCCGCACCGTCTACAAGGGCGACGACGACGATCAGTACGTCAGCAGCGTGCCGGAGATCGAACGCATCGCCCGCGAAATCGAGGAACGCCGCCTGGAACTCGGCAAAACCTCCGGATTCGAGCGCCTCTACCACCGGGTCACGAAACTCTATTTCGGCGGCATGGCCAAGCACTTTGCCGACCTGCGCACCATCCTCAAACCCGGCGCCCACCTCGCCTACGTCGTCGGCGACCAGGCGTCGTACCTGCGCGTCATGATCCGCACCGGGCAACTCCTGGCGGAGATCGCGGAACGCCTGGGATACGAAGTGGTGAGCCTGGATCTGTTTCGTACCCGGCTGGCAACCGCCTCGCGAGAACAACTCCGAGAGGAGGTCGTCGTGCTTCGCTGGCCGGGTTGGGCACCGTGAGCGGCGTCATTTGCATGCGTGGAGCAATGGATCGCGCTGTTCTTGCCCCGACGATCGACCGAGGCTACGCTTAGGGCATGACCTGAACGACCTGACACATCCATTGTGACCGCGCACGCGCTCCTCCGGGGCGGACCGTCGTCCGGCGATGGTTCGCTTTCCCTGGAAGGAGATATTATGGTGCGCGTCCAATCCTTTGATTCCAACTGTCTGCCGCAGTTGACGTTGCTCGTCAATCTCCACCTCGGCGCGGTGATGCCGGGATGGGGGCTGACCGAGCCGTTTCTGGCCCGCCTCCTGGAGCGCGATGACTTCGAGCCGATCACCGACCCGTGGGTCGCGGAACGCGCAACCCTCTGCGCCATCGACCGTCGGCGGATCGTCGCGGCAACCCATCTGCTCCGCTACGGTGACGACCCCACGGTTGGCAGCGATTACCGCGGGGCCGGCGAGATTGGTTGGCTAGTCGCGTTTCCCGAGTGCGGCGACGCGGCGGCGGCCGTCTTGTCCGCCGCCCGAGAGCGCATGGCATCGTGGTTGGTGACGCGGGAACTCGGCTGGGGTTCCGGCTTTTCGGTGGGACCGCTGTGGGGGGTGCCGGAGAACTGGCCGCACATCGCCGCCGTCCTCCTGGCCGCCGGCTACGCACCCGACCCGAGTCACCATGGCGAGGCGCTCTATGGCGGCTGGCTTGACGGCATCCCCGCACCGGCGGAGCCGCCGGTCGCCGGCCTGACCGTCCAGCGCGTAGTCGGCCCGTACGAAACCCGACTCAGCGCACTCCTCGACGGACAGGAGATCGGCCGGTGCGATGTCCAATCCGATCTGAGCCGAAGCGGTATGCTCCCGGCGCTACGCGGTTGGGGGTGGCTCACCGACCTGCGGATCGAGGAGCCCTGGCGCAACCGCGGCGTCGGGAGCTGCCTCGTCGGGCACGCGGTGCAGTGGCTTCGCCTGGCGGCATGCGATCGCGTCGTCCTCTCGGTCGACGCGGCGAGCGAGGCGGCCGGCGCCGGCCGCTTCTATCAGCGGCTCGGCTGGGACGTCTTTACCCAGCAGACGCACGTCTGTCGACGCGGGTAAACGT
>JBOGUE010000497.1:0-1747 GCA_050695955.1 Thermomicrobiales bacterium
TGCATGAGATGGAACCAGGGACGAGTACCGCGGCCTCGGCAATCGCATATCATGCGGTCAAGCTCGTCGTGAACACAGACAGCCTCTCGCTTGAAGCTAGCGATCGCGACGGCCACGTGTTCGACGAAATGAGGCTTGGCCACGTAGCAGAGTACATTCCGCAACGTTCGCCTCGATAGACTCGTGCTATACTTCCCATTCGGTACCGCATCTGTGCCCAACACGGGCGTCCATGGTTTCCCCGACGACTCCGGCACACGACATGCGGATAGGAAACAGACGGCCGCTGACGCGGCTGCATTAGCGCTGTGCGTCGGACGTGGGCAGGTTGCAGGTTGGTGAGTAACCCTCTCGCGGCGCGCGGCGATGTCACCGGCGATCGAGATCTCGCCGGCGGGAGAAGGGTGAACAACTATGCCTACGAACGACGAGCGCCAGCAAGGCGTGCATGCCAACGGTGAGACAATGCTCGCCGAAAAGTCGCCTGAGTCGGCCGTGCAGGACGTCGCCGTCACCGAACGGACGATTCCGCCGGTCGTCGAGCAGGACGACGACGCGGCGCCGACTTTCGAGGACCTCGGTCTTGGCGGCCCGCTGCTGAAGAGCATCAAGGACGTCGGGTACGAGGAACCGACCCCAATTCAGACGAAAACGATCCCGGTCATGCTGACCGGCGCCGACCTGATTGCACAGGCGCAGACAGGATCCGGTAAGACGGCCGCCTTTGGCTTTCCGATCATCGAAGGGATCGACTCGCGCGACCGCCATGTGCAGGCGCTGATCCTCTGTCCCACGCGCGAATTGGCGATCCAGGTCGCCGAGGCGTTGCACAAATACGGCAGACACAAAGACGTGGAGACGTTGCCGATCTACGGTGGGCAGCCGTATGAGCGGCAGTTCCGCGGCTTGCAGCGCGGGCCGCAGATCGTGGTCGGGACGCCCGGGCGGGTTATGGATCACATGCGTCGGAACACGCTCAACCTCGAATCGACCCGTATCTTTGTCCTCGACGAAGCCGACGAGATGCTCGACATGGGCTTTGTCGAGGATATCGAGTGGATC
Source organism: Thermomicrobiales bacterium (assembly GCA_050695955.1). Taxonomy (GTDB): domain Bacteria; phylum Chloroflexota; class Chloroflexia; order Thermomicrobiales; family UBA6265; genus JBOGUF01. Next base: position 1,063 of record JBOGUE010000497.1, read on the forward strand.
CTCGAACAAATCCCGACGGAGCGGCAGATGGCGCTCTTCTCGGCGACGATGCCGCCCCGGATCGCCGAGCTCGCCCGGCGCTACATGAAGGACCCGCGGCGCATCTCCGTCGTCGGCAAGGAGATGACCGTTCCTGAGACGCGGCAGCACTATTACGAAGTGCCGCGCATGCGCAAGGTGGACGCGTTGACGCGAATCCTCGATGCGGAGACGCCGTCCTCGGCGATGATCTTCTGCCGGACCAAGCACGGCGTCGACGAGTTGGGCGAGGCGTTGATGGCGCGCGGCTATCAAGCCGAGACGATTCACGGCGACCTCTCGCAAGCCCAGCGCGACCGGGTGATGCGCCGGTTTCGCACCGGGCAGGCGGACATCTTGATCGCCACCGACGTTGCCGCGCGCGGGCTCGACATCCCGGACGTCAGCCACGTCTTCAACTTCGATATTCCTGAGAGCGCCGAGGCCTACGTTCACCGCATCGGCCGGACCGGGCGGGCGGGCCGTTCCGGCAAGGCGGTCACGCTGGTCTCCCCGAAAGAGACGCGCTGGCTGAAGCAGATCGCGCGAATCACCCGTGCCGACATCGAACCGAACCGTCTGCCGACGATGGCCGACGTGGCCGAGCGCCGGCGCGAGGCGATGAAGCAGCAAATCCTCGAGGTGATGACGGCCGACGACGGGCTTG
>JBOGUE010000498.1:0-4110 GCA_050695955.1 Thermomicrobiales bacterium
GGCCAACATCGCGGACTGAGCGAAGAGGTAGTCGCCGACGAGGATGACCGCGCCCGCGCTCATCATGGAGTTCAGCGTCGGTTTGCCGCGCCGCAGCGAGGCGCGGTCAACCGTGTCATCGTGGATCAAGGACGCGGTGTGGAGGAGCTCGACGCCGGCCGCGGCGGTGACGAGCGTGTCAACGTCGTAATCGTATGACCGACCGCAAAGGAGAAGCACGAGGGGGCGCAAGCGCTTGCCGCCCGCGCGCACGATGTCCGCGACGACCGTGGAGGCGATGGGGTAGTCGAGCTCAGCCGCTTGTGCAAGCCGTCGATCGACGCGGTCCAGATCGGAGCGCATGACGCCGAAAACATCTGTTTGCTGGAGGGTCACCCGTCGCTTCCTGGCCGTTCTCACCGTCGAGCCCACGCCCGATTGTGAAAAACAATACACAGTCCCAGTGGATTATCGTGGCCGGTTGCAACGGGTGTCAATCTGCCCGCGCGTCCGAAGTGATGGCCGGGCGACTGCCGGGCGGCTGCACGGTCAAGCGAACATCACTTATCCTGACCGGACACGGCTACTTTGGCAAATACGCGGCGCCCGCGTCGAGAACGGCGGGACAACAGGCACACGGGCAAAGGGCGAGGGGCAGACAGCACGATGTACCGAGAACGACCGGTGGTGCGAACCCGGATGCGACCCTATGTGGCGCGCCGGCGGCGACGATGGGACGCGGTGAGCTGGTGGTTCAGCATCCTGTTCGCGATCCCGATCGCGATCATCCTGGGGAACTTCCTCATTGATGCGGTCTCAGGCGACGACGGCCCGTCGACGATGGTTCTGACGATCACCGATCTGGTGTCCGGTGAGGCGTTAGCCGGCGCCGAGGTGCGTGCTGGCGATCAGAGCGTTTCGACCGATGACAAAGGCGAGGTCCGAATCCGTCTGCCCGCGCAACCGATGCCGATCGTGGTCCAGCATGCGGACTATGAGGCGGTATATGGCGAACTTGGCGTGGATGTCGATCGGAGCCAGTCGCTAGCCCTGCGCCCGAGTACCGTAACGGGCATCGTCAAGGATCAAGAGACTGGAGCTGCAATTGCCGGCGCGACGGTCCTGGTGGTTGGAGCCGGCGAGTCCGTGACGACTGAGGAAGACGGCTCCTTCACGTTGCCGAACGTGCCCTCGGGCGCCAAATTGCTGATCGCGGCCGGCGACTACGGCGAGATCGAGCAAGCAGTCGACGGCGCGACGAACGTCGAGATCGCGATGCGCCAAACGAGCGTTAGCGGTCGGGTCGTGGCGGCGAATGGCGAGCCGGTTGGCGGCGCAACTGTTGCGAGCGGCGAGGTTTCGACCGAGACGGCCGCCGACGGCGCCTTCAAAATGACGGGCGTTGCGGACGGGGCAAACGTAACTGTCACCGCGGATGGCTTCGTCGAGCAGAGCGTGACGATTGAGGGTGAGCGTCAGCTGGCGCTGACGATGGAGCTCGATCCGGCGGCTGAAGAAGTACCGGACGAGGGCAACCAATCAACGACGGCGCGAGCCGACACACCCGAGGAGATCAAGGCGATTTATATCTCAGCGCCGACGGCCAGTACGCCCGCTGAGATGGACCGGCTGATCCAATTGATCGACGAGACCGAAATCAACGCCGTCGTGCTCGACATCAAAGAAGGACACGTCTTCTACGACACCAACGTCGAGTTTTTCCGCGACGCCCAAGCGGTGCAACCGCTTTACGACGCGGAAGCAATTCTGCAACAGCTTCACGATCACGATGTCTACGTCATCGCCCGCCTTGTCGTCTTCAAGGACCCAACCGTGGCGGAGAACCGTCCTGATCTGGCGGTGATGGACGACGTCACCGGCGAGCCCTGGCGCGACTACGCCGGAATCTCGTGGGTGAACCCGATCTACGAGGAGTTGTGGGACGCGAACATTCAACTAGCGCTGGAGGCGGCGGAGCTCGGGTTCGACGAGATTCAGTATGACTACATCCGCTTCCCATCGGACGGTGACCTCAGCACCGCCGACTTCGGTTTTGAGTACACCGAAGAAGCGCGGGTGGAAACGATCGTCGACTTTCTCAAAAAGAGTCACGAAGCATTGGCACCAACCGGCACACCGCTGGCGGTCGATGTCTTCGGTATCATCGCGATTTACCCGGACGACCAGGGGATTGGGCAGCGGTTGGCCGATATCGCGCCATACGTCGACTACGTCTGCCCGATGATCTATCCGTCGCACTTCGACCCGACCTCGATCGACGTCGGTGGGGAACCGAACGACCTGCCATACGAGACGGTCCAACTCAGTTTGGCGCTTGCTGAGGAGAAGATGCCGGGCATGGAGGGGAAACTGCGCCCCTGGTTGCAAGATTTTTTCGACTACGACGCCGATGATGTTCGTGCCCAGATTCAGGCAACTGAAGAATCGAATGCCTCCGGTTGGATGATCTGGGATGCCGGCAACGCCTATACCGAGGGGGCGTTCGAGCCGGAAGAGTGATCCGCCAATTAGTGCGAAAGTGGAATCGGAGAAGCGCACAGTCGTGCGCTCCTGCCGCATGGTCACGAGCGCAACAGGACACTCTGGCGTGGCAACTGCTTTACACGACCCGTAGCAACTTACCATCCATCAGTGTATAATCCCTTAGTGCGTGGTCGGCAGCCGTTGAACGCGACGGATTGCCGGCCGGCCAGTGACGGCCGGGGGCTGGCCCAGGGTCTTACTCCAATCCCCATTCCAGCCCCACGACAGAGCAAGGAGCCAAGATGATCGTAGTTCGACGGAACGTCTACCGCGACCCGGAGCGGGTGCAGCAGGAGATGGAGCAGATGTTCCGATCGCTGATGCCGGCGAGACCGCAGGTCAACGCCCGGGGGAACGGTCTTTGGCGCCCGCCCATCGAAGTGTACGAGACCGAAGAACTGCTGGTGATCAACGTTGAGATCGCCGGCATGGACGAACACCAACTGAGCGTCGTCGTCGACGGCGACCGGTTGCTGATCCGCGGCGAGCGACCGGATCGCCGTCAGGCGGAGAAGCGCTCGTACCACGAAGCTCGCATTCCCTACGGCGCGTTCGGAGCGGACGTCTTCATTCCTTTTCCCGTCGATCCGGATCAAACGGAGGCGGAATATCACAACGGGTTCCTTCGCATTGTCCTGCCGCGTCAGGTCCCGCGGACGATCGTACCGCGGCGATCGGACGCGGAAGACTCGTGAAGGAAGGGAGCACTACGTTTATGACGACTTCTGAGTTCGAGCGCGATCCGAGACCGGCCGACGAGCCGGAGACAGAGATTCCGCGCCCACAAGAGGCGCCGAAGCCTGAAGGTCAGGCTGACGAGGAGCCCATCGTTTTGGGAACTGAGGCGCCTGTCACGACTGACACTGACGAAAAGGCGCAAATCGAGTCAGGTGGCGGCGACGTGCAGGTGTTGCCGTTGTTACCGCTCCGGGGCACAGTTGTCTTTCCGCTGACGGTTGTGCCGCTGGCCGCCGCCCAACCGCGTTCGCTGCGGTTGATCGACGAAGTGATGTCCGGCGACCGCACCGTCGCGCTGGTGATGCAGAAGGATTCGGAGCTTGAAGGCGCCGGCCCGGAGGATGTCTACACCGTCGGCACCATCGCCACGATTCACCAAATGATGCGGGTGCCGGACGGAAGCGTCCGCCTGGCTGTCCAGGGCATCGAACGGATGCGGATCTTGGAGTTCGTCTCAGAGGAGCCGTTCCTGATGGCGCGCGTCGAAAAGGCGCCGGAGGAGGAGGCCGATTCGGTCGAGGTCCAGGCGCTGATGCGGAACACGTTGGAGCTGTTCCAGCGGTTGGTTTCACTGGTGCCGCACTTGCCGGACGAATTGGTGACGGCGGCGCTGAACATCGATGACCCGCGCCACCTCGTTTACCTCGTCGCGACCAATTTGCGGATGGAACCGGAGGAGCGGCAGCGGCTGCTCGAGCTGGCGTCGGTCCATGAGAAACTGACGTCCCTCAATGGCTTCATCTCGAAGGAGCTCGACGTTCTGGAGCTCGGCAAGAAGCTGCAAAGCGAGGTGCAGGAGGAGCTGAGCAAGTCTCAGCGCGAGTACTACCTGCGCGAGCAGATGAAGGC
>JBOGUE010000499.1:0-4058 GCA_050695955.1 Thermomicrobiales bacterium
CCCGGGCGAGGTGAGGCGCTGCCCAGGCCCGCACCCTCATGCCGGATGTGCCGCTTGGGAATGAGCATAGAACATATGTTCTTCTCTGTCAAGGGGGTATCGCATGGATTTTGCGGAGTAGGTGCAAGTGGGGGCGTGGGGACAAGGTCCAGGAGGACGATCATGGACGCGACCGCGCAATCGGTAGTCGTATCGTCCGCGCCCGCGACGGCGCGGGCCGCGTTCATCCGGCGGACCTATTTGCACGTGGCGGGCGCGATCGTTGCCTTCGCCGGCGTTGAGGCGTTGCTGTTGCAATGGGAGGGCGCGACCGACGTCGCCGAGACGATGACGGATGGTTGGAACTGGTTGCTGGTGTTGCTGGCGTTCGCGATGGTGGGGGGCGTGGCGGATCGGTGGGCGCGGACCGGCGGTTCGGTGGGGAAGCAATACCTCGGTCTCGGACTCTTCATCGTGGCCGAGGCGGTGCTCTTCCTGCCGATCATGATCTGGGCGCGGAGCGTCGACGAGGACGCGATCGCGCAGGCCGGGGTGGTGACGCTGCTGATGGCGGCCGGCTTGACGGCGGTCCCGTTCGTGACCGGGGCCGACTTCTCCTTTTTAGGAGGCGCGCTGGTGATCGGCGGGTTGGTGGCGATCGGCCTGATCGTGGCGAGCATCTTGATCGGTTTCAACCTCGGGTTGTGGTTCTCGCTGGCGATGGTTGCATTCGCCTCGGCAGCGATTCTCTACCAAACGTCGGCGATCTTGCGTTCGTACCGGACGGACCAGCACGTCGCCGCCGCCCTGGCGCTGTTCGCCGCCGTGGCGCTGCTCTTCTGGTACGTGCTGCGGATCGTGGCGAGCAGCCGACGGTAAGGGATTGTTATGTGGGTGGGGTCGTTGTGCGACAATCTTTGTTCGGGAGCTGCTCGAGGAATGTGTTGAGGAGGGAAGAAGGGTGGAGGTGCGGGGCGAGCCCGGCAATGGGTTGTTGCAGATCGGGGCCACGGTGGCGGCCATCGCGATCGCCCTGGCCACGCTCACCCACCGGGAGGGACCGGAACTCCGTGGCGTCCACGCCATCCCCGCGCTGTTTCTCATTGCCGGTCTCGTCGCCCTGATCGGCAGCCTCTACGCAATGGCCCAATTGTGGGAGGAGATGGGCCTCACGACGCGCGACGTGTTTGGCGACCGCGCGCACGCGGCCGAGCTCATTTCGCCCAATGCCTACCTCGCGCTCGTGATTACCACCTGGGGCCTGTGGATTCTCAGCGCCGCCTACCTTGCGCTCCTGGTGCATAATGCCGCGTAAGGAGGCAGGCTATGGCCACCCTGACAAACCCCGTCTGGAGTCTTCGCATCACCCTCGTCGCCGCCCTAGCCGGCACCGTGCTGGTCCTGACTGGCGTCACTGGCTTGCAAATCATGGGCGGCGTTCTGATCGCCGCGGCGGTCGCGCTGCCCATCGCGCGGCTCTCACTCGTGCCCAAGGCGCTGGGGCCGCGGAAGGTTGCCTCGGCGTCGCTGACCGATGAGGTGATGCGGACGCCCCTCAGCCAACTCGACGTTCCCGACGACGTACTTGCGCCGCTTCGCACCCGCCAAATCACCACAGTCGGCGAGCTCCTGATGAAGGATCCGGACATGCTCCTGACGATTCCGGATTTCGGCCCTGGAAAGCTCCTGGCCATACGTGATGCTATGGCCACCGCGGGATTCTTGCCGTCCTTGCAAAAGGTAGAAGAGCGCGCGGCACAGGATAGCGCAATGCTGCTCGGGCAAATCGATAAGTGGCTGCGAGCGTCAAAAGGATCTGGGCAGCCGTCCCAACGAAGTACGGCACAACCGCACGTTCCTTAGCGACCGTTCGTGAGACCACTTTGCAAACTCACTGAGGAGGATCTCCACGAGGTTTTGGCGCCCGTAGTCAATGACCGCCTCTGGCACACCAGACACGGCCCCGACCACGGCGACTGCCGGTCGGCGGGTTGGTGGCGCTCGGCTTGATCGTGGCGAGCATTCTGATCGGGTTCAATCTCGGGTTGTGGTTCTCGCTGTCGCTGCTGTTCTGGAACGTGCTGCGGATCGTGGTGAGCAGCCGGCGGTAAACGGATTTCAGATTGGTTGCGTGGTGACAGGCGTTTGAGGCGAATAGCCCGGCAGTTTGTGCCGATCGGGTGCCTTAACAGAGGCGACGATCGCGGGCGTAGGTGGCGGCCTCGACGCGGGAGCGAACGCCGAGCTTGGCCAGGATGTTGGCGACGTGGGTGGCGGCGGTGCGCGGGCTGATGAAGAGCGCCGCGGCGATCTCGGGGTTGGTGCGGCCGCCGGCGACGAGGCAGAGGACTTCGCGCTCGCGATTGGTGAGAACGTGGTCGGTCCGCGTGGCCGGCCGGGGTGGCGCGGATAGCGAGGCGAGCAGGGCCGACATTTCCGCCCCGGCAACGGCAGCCGAAAGACCGCGCCCGATCTCCCACGCCGCGTTGAAGCCTTCTTCTGGCAGGTGCTGGCGGGTGGTCGCGATCGCCGCTTCGAGGATGACGATTTCGGGCCAGGTGGCGACAAAATCGGTGACCAGCCGTAAGTTTTCGGCGGCTCCGAGGAAGCGGGCGGCGGTGGTTGCGTACCCGGAGACGGATGCGAGCAGGGCCACGAACTCCAGCCAATCGGCCAACCCTTCTTCGTGGCTGATTTGCTGCCACATGGCGAGACCGTCGGCGTAGAGGGCCGCGGCCTGGCGCAGGTCTCCCCGGGCGACGGCGATGCGGCCGAGATGCCCCAGCGCCGCGCTCTGGGCCATTGGGTCGGCCATATCCTGGAATGCCGAGAGCGATTCCTGAATCAGTGATTCAGCGCCGTCGAGGTCGCCCTGATCGATTGCCACGCAGCCGAGGTCAAGTTGTGCGAGCGTGGCCCAGCGCCGGCCGGCGTCCTTCCGCAGCTTTGTGACGGAAGGTTTGCTGAGTACGGCGATGGCTGCCTCAAAGTCGGACCGCGCGCGTTCGATCTGCCGCCGCTGCATGGCGACCTTGGCGCGGACCGAGAGGGCGTAGCCGGCGCCGGCATCGGCCCCGCTCGTTTGCCAGAGCGCCAGGCCCTCGCCGATGAGGCGTTCGGCGGAATCGAGGTCGCCGCGCAGGTAGTTGACATAGCCCAGATCGGTGAGGGCCTTGGCGCGGACTCTGGGGGGAACGTCCTCTTGCGCCGGCAGCGCCAAGGCGCGCTCGAACCAGTCAGTCACTTCCTGCAGCGTGCCGCGCAGGAACCAGAAGACGATGAGGTTGCTGCACATGCTCAGTGCGGCAGCAGCCTCGCCGCGCTCGGTCAGCCAGTACAGCGTGGCCCGCAGGTTCCCGAGTTCGGGATCGACTCGACGGAGCCAGCGCGGGTCAATGGCCTGTTGGCGAAGTTCGGCCGGCTCTTGCGCCGCAAATGTGAGATACCACGTGGCGAAGCGGTCCCGCGCGTCGGTCTCGTCCTCGCCGACCGCAAGCTGTTCCAGGCCAAATTCGCGGATGGTCTCCAACATGACGTACCGCCGCTCGCCGTCTGCACCGTCGATCGGCCGCAGCAAGCTTTTGTCGACGAGCGACGTGATGCCGTCGAGTATAGGGGTCAGGAGTCGGGAGTCAGGAGTCAGGGATTCCGCGTTCTCTCCCTGACCCCTCGCGACGGCTTCGGCGGCCTCCAGCGTGAAGCCGCCGGTAAAGAGGGAGAGGCGTTGAAAGATGGTTTGCTCGTGCGGGGAGAGGAGCTCATAGCTCCAGGCAATCGCGTCGCGCATGGTCTGGAGCCGCGCCGGGGTGTCAGTTGGTCCGCCGGTCAAGACCTGAAGCCGGCTGGAAAGCCGGGCCAACAACGCCTTCGGCGAGAGCACCTTCATGCGCGCCGCCGCCAACTCGATGGCCAGCGGGAGACCGTCCAGACGGCGGCAGATTTCGGCGACCACGGCCCCGTTGTCCGCGGTGAGCCGGAAGTCCGGCCGCACCGCCTCCGCGCGCTCGACGAAGAGCTGGACGGCTGGGGAAGCAAGAAGCTCGACGACCGGCGCCGTGGGATCCGTGGCGGGGAGGGCC
>JBOGUE010000500.1:0-3304 GCA_050695955.1 Thermomicrobiales bacterium
CATGGTCAACGTCCCGTAGAGCTGATTGAGCGTCACCGTGCGCGTGATCCATAACGCGGCGAGACTGACCGACCACTCGCAGAGAAATCGTACGGTCATCGCCCCGACAAGAACCGGGATGAAGACCAGGGCGTCCCTGACGCCGGTGCCGAACTCGGCGTCGAAATAGGCAGCCAGCACGACCACGATCGGCATCATCGCAACCAGGGTCAACGCCTTGAAGGTGAGATTCTGCACCAGGTCGGCATGGATTGGGTGCATGGGGCGGAGCAGCACCGGCGAGAAGAATCCGTTTTTGACCCGCCACTCCATCTCCCACATAATCCAGGAGAAGGTCATATTGTTGACCACCATCACGGCGATGAAGTACGCGGCGTACTCGCCGGTGGTAAAGCCCCCGGCACTGCCGCCGTTGCCGCGGGCGACAGTCGTCCAGACCACGAGCGAGATAACCGGGGCCGAGACCAGGCTGAGCAGCCAGATCGCGATCGCCCCCCGGTAGGCGAACTGCACGGCAATCTCGGTCTGGAACTTGACGGCGTAGTAGCCGAATAAGGCCCGGGGCGAGAGGCCGTCGGCGGGCCGTTTCGCGGCCGTTTTCCCCCGGGCCGTCTCCGACGCCGCCATCAGACCGGGACCTCGTCGCGCGCTTCGGCGGCGGTGCTGGCGAAAACCCGCTCGATCACTTCCTCGATCGGGGGATCCTCGACGGTCAAGTCGGCCACCGGCACGTTAGCGAGGACCTCCCCGGTGACCCGCGCCGTCTCGGCCTTGGGCACCCGGATCGTCGCCCCGTCTGGTCTGGCAGAAACAACTTCGCCCAGCCGGCCCACGAGCGTTTGGAGGGCATCCGCGGTGAGCGTGGCGCCTTCCTCGAAATCGACGGTGATCGTCTTCAGCGGCGAGAAGCGACGGACCAATCCGGGGAGGCCGCCGTCGTAGAGGAGGGTGCCGTGGTGGATGACGATCACCCGCTGGCAGAGCGCCTCGACGTCGGCCATGTAGTGCGAAGTAAGGAGGATCGTCGCCTCGTAGCGGCGGTTGTACTCGGCGACGAAGGCGCGGATGCGGCGTTGCATCGCAACGTCGAGCCCGATCGTCGGTTCGTCGAGGAAGAGGACGCGAGGCTGGTGCAGCAGGCTGCCGGCAAATTCGCACTTCATCCGTTCGCCCAGCGACAGGTTGCGGACCGGTTTCTTGACCAACTCCTCGAGTTCGAGCAGCTCGATCAGTTCGTCGCGACGGGCGCGGAAGTCGCCAGGCGGGACGCGGAAGATAGCGCGATTGAGCTCGAAGGAATCCATCACGGGGATGTCCCAGGTGAGCTGGTTGCGTTGGCCCATGATCAGCGCCATCTGGCCGAGGTAGCCGCGGTCGCGCCGCCAGGGCGTGAAGCCGTGGACGGTCGCGTCGCCGGCGGTGGGGTGCAGCAAACCGGCGAGCATCTTCAGGGTGGTGGTCTTGCCGGCGCCGTTGGGTCCGAGGAAGCCAACAATCTCGCCAGGTGAGAGGTTGAAGCTGATCCCGCCGACGGCGACCACGTCGCGAGTCTTGCGGCGGAAGAGGCTGGTGGCCGCCGCCTTCAGCCCGCTGTCACGTTCGGGGACCTGGTAGACCTTGCGCAGGTCGCGTACCCGGATCACGGGCACCGGCCCAGACGGTTGTTCGGGCAAAGCCAGACGTTCGGCCACGTTGATCATGCGAGCGTATTATGGTCAGCGCTACGTCCCATGCAGCTATTGTCTCATCTGGCACGCGCCTGACACCAGTTCCCCACCGTCCAAGAAGCACGCGGAGATAGTGCACTAGAGGCGATCGCCGAAGCGGTCGCGCAGTTTGCGCAGCGCCCCGTGGACATTCGCCCGCGCGGCAACCTCGCTGCACTTCACGATGGTCGCGATCTCGTCGTAACCCAACCCGTGGTATTTGCGCAGGACCAGCGCGGTCCGTTGCTTCGGCGGCAGGCGGTCCACGAAGGCCGCGACCTCCCGCAGCAGCGCCCTCGCGTCGAGACACGCCGCATGATCGGTTTCCCCGTCTGCAATGATCACATTCGTCAGCGCGTCGAGCGAGTCGATTCGGCCGCGTTGGCGGCGATCGGAGAGAAAGGTATTACTCACGATCTTGTAGAGCCAGGCGCGGTGGTTGGCGCCCCCGTTGAGGCGACCGACGGCGCGGTAGGCCTTGATCATCGTCTCCTGATAGAGGTCATCGGCCTCGGTGCGATTGCGTGTCAGGTGCAGAGCAAAGCGGTAAATCTCCGCCTGATGTCGGGCCAGGATGTCCTCGAAGGTCGCGCTGGGGACGACGGCCTCGCCCGAGACAATCACGACCTCCGACTCGATGGGAATTGCGGCACATGCCGGCGCTTCGGCTCCGTTCAGCGGCAACCTCCCGCGGATGTTCTGATCAGCGAAGGCCGGCCGGATTGCGAGACGGTTGATCGTGGCGGTCATCAGAGGCTCCTGTTTCGAGGCGATGGACTGTATCGGAACGAATTGATCCGTTCCAAATATAACAGAACGGAATGCTTCGTTCAAGTGGTATACTGGGAGACATGAATGCTTCGACTCCCCCGCCTCTCAGCGGCCGGCGAGCGGAAGCGGCTCGCAACGACCAGCGGATTCTCGACGCCGCCCGCGCGGTGTTGCTCACCGATCCCAATGCCCCCGTCGCCGCGGTCGCCAAGGAGGCCGGCGTGGGCATCGCCGCCCTCTACCGCCGCTATGCCAGCAAGGAGGAGCTGCTCCAGTGGCTGTTCCTGGACGCCCAGCACCGCGAGATCGCCGCGGCTCAGGCTGCCCTGGCCGATGACGGCGACCCCTGGGAGGTCTTTTGCCGGTACGCGCACCGCTGCCTCGACGACGGCAGCGGTTCCCTGTCGCTGCGCCTCGCGGTCACCTTCCCGGTCACCGACGAGTTGCGCCGCGCGGTCGAGACGGTGCATGAACTCTTGAAGCAATTGGTCGAGCGGACGCAAGCCGCCGGCGCCTTACGCCCCGACGTCGAGGTTGGCGACATCGGCTGGCTCCTGCTACCGGTCCAGGCAATCGACGTCGGCGACCCGGTCCGCAACAGCCAGATGCGCCACCGCTACCTCTCCCTCGTATTGGACGGCCTCCACGCCTCAGCGGCCACGACGCTGCCCGGCCCGCCACCCGGCTGGCAAGAGTTCGGCGATCTCTGGGAGAAGGTGGTCCCCAGCCCCGCGAAACCCCGACCGCGTTCACCCAACTCCCGTCATGCCGATCGCCCCTCCCGTCATGCCGATCGCCCCTCCCGTCATTCCGATCGCAGAGAGGAA
>JBOGUE010000501.1:0-2732 GCA_050695955.1 Thermomicrobiales bacterium
CAGACGATCCCGCAGTCGAACTTCAGCGAACAACTCTTTCAAAACGAGTGGCCGCTCGTCTTCATTCGCTGGTGGTACGACTATCCGGATCCCAACAACGGCTACGGCGACATGTTCTACAGCCGCAAGGCGTCGGGCAAGCGCCAGGCCTGGTCGAACGACGAATTCGACGATCTGGTCAACGCCGGCAAGGCCGAGCCGGACCAGGCGAAACGGCTGGATATCTACCTCCAAGTGGAGAAGGTCATCCAGGAAGACGTCGGCTACATGCCGCTCGTTTACCGGCAGGACATGAACGTCTTCAAGCCCTGGATCAAGGGGGTCGCCGTCAACCAAAACGGCTACACCGTGCCAGACGGCAACATCTATGTCCGAATGTTGACCAAGGCGTACATCGAAGGACGACCGGCCGAGTAGGTGTTCGGCCCCCGACCCCCAATTCTGGGGGAGACGGAACCGTGTCCCCAATCCGGGGGGAGACGAAGGTGGGGCTCCAATCGGGGCCGGGGCGTCCAATCGGGCGCCCCGGCTTCATTTGGCCCTTTACGGTTCTATGCTCGACCGTGCCATACTCAGGGCAAGCCGTCGATGACGATGAGCTGCTACTGACCGCTGATGGCAAACGGCTCAACAAAGGGGTATGGCCGGTGGAATCGACGCATCCGCACTTTCTTTGGTGGAATGGTGAGCTGGTCAAATGGGAGGATGCGACCATCCACCTAACCGAGGTCGCCTGGTCGACCGTCGGAGCCGTCTTCGAGGGTATCCGCGCCTATTGGAACGACGACCAAGATGACCTCTCTGTCTTCCGGCTGAGGGACCACCTCGATCGCCTGATGCGCTCGATGAAGCTGGTGCGCTTGCCGATTCACTACTCCGTGGATGAGCTTCACACGGCGATCCTCAGTCTGCTGCGGGACAACGAGGTGCGTGAGGACACGTATATCTTCCCGCTCGCCTTTACCGCGGAGACGACCAAGCGCCGCTACGACCGGCCAGGTTTCGAGTCGTCGCTGTACATCACGACGAAGCCGATGCCGTCGCACTTGTTGACCGGAATGACCCACAAGGTGCGCGTTAGCTCGTGGCGACGAATCTCGGAAGACATGATGCCGCCGCGGGCGAAGAACATCTCGAATTATCGCAATGGGCAGCTTGCGCGCATAGAAGCTCAGGCCGACGGTTACGACAACTCGTTGCTCCTCAACATCCACGGCAAGGTGGCCGAGGCGCCGGGCGCGTGCGTCGTGCTCATCCGAAACGGCGTGATGATCACGCCCGATCTGACAAGCGGCATCCTCGAAAGCATTACCCGTGATGCGATCCTGACCATGGCACGCGACAGGCTCGGCATCAAGGTCGAAGAGCGCATCGTCGATCGGACGGAAATGTACCTCGCGGACGAGGCCTTTCTTTGCGGCACGGCCGCCGAGATTACCCCGGTCGTGGAGGTCGATAAGTACCGCATTGGCAACGGCGCGATCGGCCCAGTGACGAGAGACCTCGATCGCTTGTTCAATGACGTGCTGCGGGGGCAGACGGAGTCGTATGCCGACTGGCGGACGCCAGTCGGTGTTGCCGCGCCCGTTGGCGTCTGATCGATCAGCCTGGTATCCGAGATTGTTTGGAGGCGGACCTCCGTGTTCGCCCTCATCAGATACAAGGTCGTTGCTCAGATCAGGTTGATCGGCCCATTTCGATCGTTTCGGTTTCCGCCTCCCATTGCACTCCGTAAGGCCGTGCGGCGTAGTCGTACATGAACGTCGGGAATGCCGCACGGCCGGGATCGCTGAAGCCGCGCCACTCAGGCTTAATCTCCGAAAGCTGGATCATCAAGGTGACGCCGCCGTTGCGGTAGAAGCAGTACAGGCTCCAGCGCTCGTCACGCTCGAGCAGCGTAAAGTCGCTCATCAGGCGGTCTTGGTGACCCTGTAAGTGGGCATAGGTTGCCTCCAGATCGTCCACCACGAATCCGAGGTGGTGCCAGCTCGATGGCTGCCCGGAGGAAAGCGGCGCTGCTTGGCCCGCGTCGAATAGAAAGAGCGCGGTGTGGCCTGTCGCCAGCACCGTTATGTGCGCATCATGCCGCATGACCTCCAACTGGAGCACGTCGCGGAAGAAATCGCGGGCGGCCGTGCGGTCCTCGACAGTGATCGCGAGATGGTCGAAACCGACGTTGCGCCATGCGCCAGGCCGAGCTTCGATGGGACGGACAGTTGTGACAAGCTCGGCGGTGTCGTAGTGATCGACCACGTCTCCTATAAAGTTGTCCGCGAAAATCTCCGCGCCGCCAGGCGTACGGAATGTCAAACGGTGACCGACCGCAAGGTCGGGAGGTAGTGTCGCGTCGATCGCCTCGTGGACGATCTGACCACGTCGTATCAACGCGTGGTAGGCGATGTCATCAACGAGAAACGTCACGACGACTTCGCCGTCTGGGTTTCGTACCGCCACGAGTACCTCCACTTTGTAGCGGCGCTCGCCTCGACTGGCGGGCGCCGTGGAACGAATTCTGAGGTGAAAGCGTACACTTCTCAATACCCCGTGGCGACCGCGGGATGCTGCACTATGGCACTCCCTCTAGCCCTTTCAGGAGTTTGACCTTGGCCGACAATCAGACATCGATGAATACCGGTGCTAGTCCGGCTGGCAATCGATCCTCGCGGGGCGTTCGGAGCTCGGTGACGGCCCTTGCGCTTGTCGTGGCGTTCGGCTTCGGCATCGTCGCCGAC
>JBOGUE010000502.1:0-4274 GCA_050695955.1 Thermomicrobiales bacterium
GCCGACGTCGAAGCCGGCGTCAACGTGTTGTTGCACGCGACGCTAAGGCTGGCGGGAACGTAGGGCGGCGAGCACGGCGAGGGCAGCAAGGCGGTAAGGAGGCGGTTGTTGCAGGTTTTGCAACAACTCGAACGGTCAAGCATTCCTTGACCGTTGCGGTTGGGATTGAGCAGAAGGGGCCTGATCTTTCTCATCGCTCCCCGCCCTGACGGCCCAGCCGCGCTCGCGAGGCAGCGATAGCTTCGCGCAGCTTGCGCTCCAAGACCTCCTTGGGTGGCAACTCGGTCAAGTATTCGGCAACGTGGATGCCTGTCTTGTCGAGCTCCAGCAACTCTATTTGCTGCTGCTTTTTGCCGGTGCAGAGAATGATGCCAAGTGGCAGGGCTTCGCCCGGCTCTTGCTCATACTTTGCCAACCAGCGCAGATACAACTCCATCTGGCCTTTGTGCTCAGCTCTGAACTCCTCGAGCTTCAGGTCGATGGCAACCAGTCGCTTAAGCTTTCGATTGTAGAACAGCAGGTCGATGTAGAAGTCGTCGTTGTCGATTTGTAGCCGCTTTTGCCGGGCCACGAACGCGAACCCTGCACCGAGTTCGAGCAAGAAGTTCTCGATCTCTCGCAAGATGGCATCTTCCAGGTCTTTCTCCAAATATCGATCGCGTAGGCCGAGGAAGTCGAGAATATACGGGTCTTTGAGAACCAGTGCGGCGCTGATCCGGTCCTCGTCATTCAGCGCTGCCAACTCTTGTCGAATGAGTGCGTCGGGCTGCCGCGAGAGAGCAGTGCGCTCATAGAGCATGGAGCCGATCTTCTTCCGCAGCGTCCGCACGCTCCAGCCCTCAAGACGGCACATTTCGGCGTAAAAGTCGCGCTGGAGCGGATCCTTGAGGTAGATGATTTCGAGGAAGTGACTCCAGGCCAATTGTCTCGACAGCGTCGAGACAATCTCTCCATCCGGAAAGGCTTCGGCGAAACGCACGAGGTGGCGAAGGTTCTTTTCGCTAAAACCCCTGCCGTATTCAGCCTCCAGTTGCCGGGCCAACGAAACGACAATCTTCTCGCCATATTCGGCGCGATCGCCGAGCAGCACGTCGTCCCGAATGCGCTTACCAATACGCCAGTAGAGGAGCGTCAGCCCGACGTTGACCGCGGTCGCCACGCCTGCCTTGGCCTCGTCAATGAGTTGCCGGATATCGGCAACCAGTGCCGCCACCGGCGTGGTTGCTTCATCCACGGCCGGCGAGTGTGGCGATCCCGTGTGCATCATGCCCCGACCTCCAAGACCTGGCGTAGTAACCCCTCGGGCCCCGCTTCCAGCACGCGGATGTCGGCTTCGATCTCAGTGAGGGTGCGAAGGGGCATCGGCTATTCGACCTCCCTCAGTAATTGGTCAGGATCCCAGATGCGCTCCGCGATCTCCCGGTACAGGTTCTGGCGTTCCTCCAGGTCGGCCTTCTTGAACTCCAGGTGAGGGCGGAATGGGAGACCGGATCTGGCTATGAACTGCAGGAAGCCGGGGTTGTGGTTATAGCAGTCGGGGTGGAGCGAGCGGGCGAGCAGGTTTTGGGCGTTGTAGTGCTTCAACTTCTCCGGGTACGGGAGCGCCCCGTAACTTGCGTTGAAGCTCTTGGGGAGCAGGAGGAGGCCACCCAGGCGGTTGCGATAGTCGGCGAAGTCGGCGGCATGGTCGAACTCGTCGGAGTGCCGCTCGGGTTTGTTGGCCCAGATGTGCTCGATCTCGTAGCGGGCATTGCCGGAGCCGCCCACGTATTCCAGATAGTGCGACGGCATGCCCGATTGCTGCTCGATGTAGTCGGTCATCCGGGCCAGGAGCAGGAACAGCGGCCAGCCGTTCCCCGGGTGCAGGGAGAGGCGGTCATTGGTGGCGAAGGTTGCCTGCTCTTCGGCGAGCGTTGCGTGAAGCCGTTCGGCGAGTGGCTCGGGGGCGAGGCCGCGGATGTCGCGCATGACGCGGAACATCGCGTACTGCATGTTGTTGTAGGTGATGCTGCGGTAGTTCCAGACGCGCCAGGCGAGGAGCGTATCGACGAACATGGCAACGAGTCGGGCCTTCTTCTGGGCGACCTCGCCGGTGTCGTCCGGCTGCATCGGGGCGAGGAGCAACATGTATTGGAGGGTGAAGCCGACCCGGGCGTTGTAGAGGACGTGTTCCAGGCCAGGATTGAGCGTCTGGGAGGCGGTCATCAGCCGGAGGTGCTGGCGGGAGTAGAAGTCGAAGTCCTGCCATATGAAGCTCAGGAACTCTTCGCTGGTCCGTAGGGTGAGCGAGTCATTGTCACGGTCGGTTGCGTGCTCGCGGACCCATCGATGAAATTCGGCGCCGATGCGGTCGAAGTCCGGCTTGGCGCCCTTGTGCCGCTCACGGTCCGTTTCGGCGTACTGGCTCCGCAGCCACGCCTTGAAGAAGTCGGGCTCGGTCTCTCGATCGACGTCGCGCAATTGCTGAGTGCGCTGCTTCCAGAAGTCGTTGGCAGCGTTCCGTTTGTCCTCGTCCGTGATGTTCGCCAGCAGGAATCCCTTGAGCATGTCCGTGGGCGTGAGGGACAGGCCCCGGTCATTCATCGTCTCGAAGATGGTATAGGCGTCGTCGTCGGAGTAGGCGGTAATCTCCACGAGATGCACGTTCTCAATTAACCAGTCGATGAAGTACGGCAGCGCGTTGCCGGCGACTTCGGCAGGAACGTAGTCCGTGATGTCACGATACCGACCGATGAGGTTACTGACCGATTCCGCCTGCCCGCTCTCCTCGAGGGGCGCCCGCTCTTCGAAGAGCGCTTCCATCGTGGGCGTGCGCTCGTTATCTTGAAGATTGAAGGACTTCTCGCCGAAGTATTCCGAGTAGATCAACTCGTCGACGTTGACTTTCGTCGAACGCTCTCGCTGGAGATATCGCAATTACATTAAGAGCAAGGTCAGGCTGGTCAATCGCTGCTGCCCGTCGACGATGTAATTGCGGCCATCCTTGCGGCTGACGACGATCGAGCCGAGGAAGTAGTGTCCGTAGCCAGCGACGGCTCTTCGGCGGTCACTCGGGCGGTAGTCCTCCCAGAAGCGACCCGTTAGGTCATCAATCAGTTCGTGGATCTGCTTCGTTTCCCACTTGTATTCGCGCTGGTAGTAATCGATCGCGTACTTCTGGCCTTTCAGCAGCTCACGGATCGTTCGGGCGTTGCCTTGAATCTCGCGCATCGCTCCAACCCCACCAGAATCTCATCGAGCAGTCCACCGGTTTCCGTCTCTCGGGTGCGTAATGCCACCAAGGAGGTATCCTGCCGTCGGCCCTGCCGGGTGACGAACGTCATTCGCTCGTGAGCACGATGCTACGGGGATTGTGCCACGAGGATGTTAATTGTGTAAAGGACACAGGTGAAAAGGCGGCCAAGAGAACGACGGGACGATTCCTCGCTGCGGCTTGGAATGACGGGGGCTTGTCCCTCGCTGCCTTGCCGCCCTTGCTGTTCCCGTCGCCCTCATCTCCCGACGGCGTACCACTTCCACGGCCGCATACCGACCTTGGCGTAGAAGTCGACCAGGGTGGTCCAATCGGCGTTGACGTCCGCGACGCCGCGTGTGCGGAGGTGGTCGAGGGTGACCTGGAGCAGGGCGAGACCGAGGCCGTGGCCGCGCAGGCTGTTGGCGACGCCGATCGGGCCGAAACCGCCCGGCGATGGGCCGCGCAAGGCGTTCCAATAGTTGGCCGGGCCGATCACCGCCGAGTCGGGGTAATGGGTGTGGGAGAAGCCGACGATCTCGCCGTCGCCGCCGCGCCGCAGCAGGAGAAAGTCGGCCGGGTCGCCGCCCATCTCGCGAAACCAACCGGCCCGGTAGCGCCAGCCCGCGCCGAACTCGGCGAGCAGGAAGGCGAGGAGGTCGTCCCATGCGTCGGGCGGGCAGGGGCTGACGGTTAGGTCGTGCTTCGCCAGCGCCTCCTCGGCTGACGCCGGCAACTGGTAATCACCGACGTCGACCCGCACGTCGACCACCTCGCCGCCGAAGGGGAAGCCAAGCGACTCGAGGAAGGGACGAGCGGCCGGCAGGTCCGCCGGCGGCCCGGGGAAGAAGTGGTGGAGGCCGCTGCCGGCCCGCGGCCGGTCGTCCGGCAAGTCCGCCACGCCCTCGCGCAAGTGGCCACAGATGCGCGTGCCGATCCCCCGCCGCTGCCGCTCCGGATCGACCAGGACCAGCGTCAGCCAGGCGAGGTCGCGGAAGGCGTCGGCCCACTCGTGCTCCTCGCGGTAGCGATGCAGCGATCC
>JBOGUE010000503.1:0-9749 GCA_050695955.1 Thermomicrobiales bacterium
GTCGTGCACCCCCTGTCGATCTCAGTCCTCCGGCTTTCCGCCGACCGTTAGCTCCGGTAGAGCGATCCCACGTCACCCGAGGCGTTCTGCTTACGGCTGCTACCTTCCGGTCCTGACCGGGTTCACAGTGCCCCGCCGCGCAGGACTCTACCCTCAACACCACGCGTCGCCGTCAGTCCCACAGGACCGGACCTCGAGGGGGAATTCGACCCCGCTGTAGCGGGTTGCGGGTACAGGGCACCGCTAGTTCCCCGTCTAGCACGACCACGCGAATTGTAGTCGACTCGACCGAACCGTATCCACCTTGGACCATGGTCGATCAATCGTCTTCGGGCGGCAGCGAGCGATCCGCGGGCCATTCAATCGGGCGCGGGCCTGGGTCTGCCATGTCCGGGTTGTCGCGCAATCGCCGCAAAACGCGCACCGAGAGGTCCTCGCGCACCTGAATCTGGCAGGAGAGGCGCATGCCATCAGGCATGTTTTTCACTCGTCCAAGTCTCTCTTGCTCGGCTTCGGTCATTGGGCTGGGCGTACCGCCAAGTACTTGCACGCGACAAGTCGTGCAACGCGCGTTGCCGCCACATCTGTGCAGGATATCTACGCCAGCGTCTTCGACGCAGAGCACCAGGCGGCGGCCTTCGGCGCAGGACGTATCGCCAAAGTCTTCGATTGTGACGGTCGACATCGCTGCGACGTATCCTCCTGAAGTCAATTCCAACTTTCAGCGTGTGGTCGTCGTGGCATGCTATCAGAGCGCGCCGCCGTTCGCTCGCGAGCGGTGTTGCTAGACGACACGGTCGGATCTGATCGCGCTCTATGCGTGGAAACGATCGCCGCCCGTGCGGACGTGGTGACGATCCGCGAAGTCAGCCGCATGCGGCCCGGCCAATATCAGCGCGCCGACATGTCCATGGCGAGATGAGCCGGTAACGAATGGATAGCGGATTGACCGCGCGTCGAACCGGCGTTCCGTGAAGAAGATCTCCTCGCTCAAACGAGAGAAAATGTCATAGGCGAGCTGGTCGGCAGTCATGAGATCTTCGAGTGGGAAGTCAACCCAGACGGTAAGGGTTACTTGCCCGTCTTCGACCGCGGGGTCGCCGATGAGGTGTGCCCCGTCAACATCTCGGAGCAGCAGCTCCGCGTCGACAGAGAAACGAAGGTTCGCTTCATCATCCGATCCCCATTTTTCCCCGTATCGCTGTCGCAGCAGCGTCACAACGTCATCAACCACTGGATGGAGCTCCTTAGCCATCATTGCTCGAGTCTCGGCGCATTGATCCCACCCCTTCGAGGAAACCGGAACCTGTTACCGGCGCGCGTATACTATCGCTGGCCCGACAACCACGCACGGGTCGAAGCTCGGACGCCGCGACAAAGCGGTGCACACGAATATAGGAGGGCCCGGTGGTCCAACGAATCCTCGATGTCGTTCTTCGGCGCGATCGTGTCGTGCCCGAAATCCCAGAGTGTGTGGATCACCACGTCCAAATGCGCCTGCGCGGCAAACAGGGGCGCCCCACGCGATTCTCGGATCAGACCGAGGAAGAGTACACGCTCATCTACTTCTGCCCCGTTGAAGGGTGCAACAACGCCGCGGAGGTCAAGCGAACGGCATCCCAGATCGCGGTACCGGGCGAATCGCCGGAGCGCCCCAGCTTTGCCCGCCGTCCATAATCGTTTCGTTCAGCGCGAAAGATTCTCGCCTTGGTAGGCGCCCTTGTAGCCTTCGTCCGGCGGACGCGATACCGTGAAAAAGACGGCTTGCATGACTCGCGCATGCTGTTGCAGGCGGAACCCGGCCGGGTTGAGCACGGACAGCAGCGCCGTCGAACGACCCCGGTAACCGCAATCCCAGACCGCGGTGTGGATGGTCACGCCGCACCGGTTGAGGGTCGAACGGGGGCGCGCCAAGGCCATGAGATCGAGGGGCAAGTCGATAATCTCATTGAAGATCAGTTGATAGGTGCCCGCGTCGAGATCGATCCATCCGTCATCGTCTAATGTCAGTGTCGCGAGCGCTGGCAAGATACGGTCCGCGTTGTCTACTCCGACGACGCCTGCCTCGTCGATGCGGGCAATCTCTGCCACCGTAAAATCGAAACCGTTCGGCTGCAACTGAGCGTCGAGGTCGCGCCACTCGCTGATCAGTGGCGGCTCTGCGACAATGCGCGCCCGAAGTTCCTCGCGAGTTAGGACACCGGACGTTGATAGCGATGAATATTGTCCTACCGCCAATGTTGCTGTGTCGATTCGTTTGCTCATCTCCGCCCTTTCGCGCCGTGTACAGCCAAGTCGCCATCGAATCATTGGACCTTCGACTCGCGATTTTACAGAGTTGGATCGCCGTTCGACAGCGCGCTGACCGGAGATGAAGGCAACACCGCCCGCCAACTCCGATCTGCCTGATCGAACGTCTCGTGGCCGGTCGTATGCAGTCCTCCGGCACCGGGATTATCGGATTCTCTGGTCCGCTGAGTTCGTGTCGACGATCGGCACGCAGATGCAGCGGGTGGCAATCGCTTGGCAAGTCTACGAACTTACCGGCGACGCGCTTAGTTTAGGCATTCTCGGGCTGGTTCGGTTTGGACCTGTCGTCCTATTCGGCCTCTTCGGCGGTGTGCTTGCCGATCAGCGCGATCGCCGCAAGCTGCTGATTCTCTCGCAAGTACTGTTGTTCGTCTGCTCGTTCGGTTTGGCGGCCGCCGCGATGGCAGAAGTGGCCAGCCTTGCCGTCATCTATGTGCTCACGTTTCTTGCGGCTGCTGTATCGTCGTTCGCCGGCCCGTCACGGCAAGCGCTGATTCCTGCCCTCGTGCCGCGCACGGAGCTTGCTGGGGCGATGAGTCTGAATGTCTTGGCGATGCAAATCGCCACCGTCTCTGGGCCGGCGCTCGGCGGATGGATCATTGCTTGGCGCGGAGTCGATGCGGTCTATCTGCTGGATGCGATCAGCTTTCTCGTCGTCATCGGTGGCGTGCTCATGCTGCGAACCAGGCCGCCAGCGGCGGGGGCGACCGTTGGTACACTGGCGGCAGCGCTCCAAGGCTTCCGCTTTTTACGGGAATCACCGATGCTCCTCGGCGTAATGGCCGTTGACTTTGTCGCGACGTTTTTCGGCGCCAGCATGGTCCTGATGCCGGTCTTCGCCGACGAAGTGCTGGACGTCGGTGCGAGTGGCGTGGGATTGCTTTACGCGGCGCCGGCAGCAGGAGCGGTGATTGGGAGCATGCTGATGAGCCTGGCACCGCTCCCGCGCCGCCCTGGCGCGGGTGTACTCGCCGCAATCGCGGTTTATGGGGCCGCCATCGCCGGATTCGGCCTCAGCACTGCCTTCTTCCTGTCACTGACCCTGCTTGCCGTGAGTGGTGCGGCGGACGCTATGAGCATGGCGCTGCGGCACACGATTCGGAACCTTCTGACGCCCGACGAGCTACGCGGCCGGGTCGCCGCCACACACTCGATGTTTTCGATGGGCGGTCCCCAACTTGGCGAGTTCGAGGCGGGCCTGGTCGCCGCGGCAGTCGGCGCTGGTCCTTCAGTTGCCATTGGCGGCATCGGCACCGTGTTGTCCTGCTGGTTGATTGCCGCCGTGGTACCCGCGATCCGACGCTACCGGCTGTGATCTCGCGACGGACACGCCTTTGACCTGCTTGGTTAGGAGTGGTATCGTGACAACGGGTAGTCAAAGGTTGGCTATTCCAATTTTGCCTAAAACTCGAGGTGCGGACCTATGGTCGCGGCCATCGAACAGAGACCTCCTACGCGACTGTCAGCGCTGCCGGAGCGGCCGCCCGGCGCGCTCGACGCGTACGGACGGCAGATGACTTATCTGCGCATCTCGCTGACCGATCGCTGCAACTTCCGTTGCGTCTATTGTATGCCGGCGGTCGGCATGACATTTCAGCCGCGCGCCGAATTGATGACCGATGAGGAACTGCTGAGAGTCGTCGGAATCTGCGCCGGTCTCGGCTTCACGAAGTTGCGATTGACGGGCGGCGAACCAACAGTGCGGCCGCACCTCGTCAACCTCGTCCGCGAAATGAAAGCGTTTCCGGGTGTCGAAGAACTGTCGATGACGACCAACGCGCTCCTGCTTTCGCGAATTGCGGCAGACCTGAAGTCCGCGGGACTCGATCGGGTCAACGTTAGTCTCGACACGCTCGACCCGGCGAAGTTCAAACTGATGACCCGTGGCGGTCGCCTCGACTTGGTTTGGGCCGGGTTGGAAGCCGCCGACGCCCACGACTTGACGCCGATCAAGATCAATTCAGTGGTGCTCCGCGGCCACAATGACCACGAAGTCGGCGACCTGGCGGCACTGACGCTCGATCGCCCGTGGCAGATGCGGTTCCTGGAGATCATGCCGCTCGAAGGTGTGGGCATGGTTCACGATCAAGGGTTAGTGACGTCTGAGGAAACGCGGGCCAGGCTTGAGGCGCGCTTCGGGCCGCTCGATCCTATCGACGCGCCGCCGGGCGATCCGGCGCGATTGTGGCGCATTCCCGGCGCGGCTGGGACTCTCGGCTTCATCTCGCCTGTCTCCGCGCCGTTCTGTGCCCATTGCAATCGCGTCCGTTTGACGGCGGACGGCAAACTTCGGCTGTGCTTGCTCCGGAATGATGAAATCGACCTCCGCGACCTCATGCGCGCCGGAGCCGGTGATTCTGAGCTGGAACACCAAGTTCGACGTGGCGTCTGGCGGAAACCGTGGGGTCACGGGTTAGCCGAGGGTGACCGCGATATCGGTCGTGGCATGTCCCAAATCGGCGGTTAGTGCGTCGTTACCTTAACTCGAGGCGTTATGGCTGCAACCCCATTGCGAAAGCTCGTTATCTCCGCGCCACTGTCGGACGAGGCGATCGACCATCTGCGCCAGCGATTCGCGGACGTGCAGTTCGTTCGGGCCAATGCCGAGTCGATGCATCACGAGTTGGCCGACGCCGACGCGGTCGTCGCGTGGGGCCTCAGCCCGGCGGACTTGGCGGCTGCACCAAAGGTGAGGTGGCTTCAAACGGTCGGCGCCGGCGTCGACGGCGTTTTGAGCCCAGAACTTCTTGCGAGCGATATCGTCGTCACGAACAATAGCGGTGTCCACTCGCATAACATGGCCGAGCATGTCTTCGCGCTCATGTTGGCCTTTGCCCGCCGATTGCCCTTTCTACTGCGCGGGCAGATAGCGCACGAGTGGCGTGACGAGGCGGGCCGGCGAGGTGTCTTCGAACTCCATGGTCAGACACTCTTGCTGGTGGGACTCGGTGACATCGCACAGGCGACGGCGAAACGCGCGGAGGCATTCGGCATGACGGTGAACGCCGTGCGCCGTCGCCCCGACCTTCCCGTCCCTCCTCACGTCTCAACCATGTATGGGATCGATCGTTTGCCCGAGGCGTTGCCATTGGCCGATCACGTCGTCTCGACGCTGCCCTTGACGTCACGGACGCGTGGTCTGTTTGACACGGACACGCTAGCCCACATGAAACCCAGCGCTTTTCTCTATAACCTCGGACGTGGACCGGTGATTGATTCGGCAGCGCTGATCACGTCATTGAAGAAGGGCGGGCTTGCGGGCGCCGGACTCGATGTGACGGACCCGGAGCCATTGCCTGGCGACTCGCCACTCTGGGACATGGAAAATGTGATCATCACGGCGCATACGTCCGGCTCTACTCCGAAGTACTGGTCGCGTGCGCTACCAATTCTTGAAGAGAACATTGCCCGATTTCGCGACGGCCGACCACTCATCAACGTCGTTGATCGTGTCGAAGGGTACTGAGCGTCGTCACGACCCACCAGCGAGAGGCTTTGACAAATAGTCGGCACGGGCGGATAATGTACGTACACTCTATCCCACGGGAGCGTTCGGGCACCCGACCCGCGCGGGCGTTGCAGCAACCGTCGATCATGGAGGTGGGCCCATGCGGGAGCCTCGGGTCGCGTCCGTTTCCTCACATGCCGATCGTCGATTGGCACAGCGAAACCTGAGCTTTGACGACGTGCGGTACGTCTTTGCCTATGGGCGGCTGCATCACACCGGCAAAGCGCTCTTCGTCCACCTCGGATTGCGGGACATCCCATGTGATCATCGGCGCGAGGATCAGTATCGTCGCCTCGAAGGGACTGTCCTCGTCCTTGATCCTAGTACTGGCGAGCACCTGACGACCGCCTACCGGAATCGGCGCAGCGGCAGCCGGGCCATCAAGCGCAAGTCCAAACGAGCGCTCCTCAGCGCGTAATCGAACCGTGGTTTCGTACCGCGTTGTCGGGCCAGGGGCCGGCGGCTGCACCAGAGGCAAAGCCGAAGATGTGGACCCGATGCGATGGATCGCCCATCGCATGCCGCCGGAAATAACCTGACGACAGCGAGCGTTCGAGTGACGGAACAGCGTCGCGCGCAAGAAGCATGAGCGCTGTCCCTCCCTCGCCGCCACCCATCATCCGTGCGCCGAGCACACCCGGGACGGAGCGAGCTTCGGCAACAAGTTCTTCGACTCGCGGATGACTGATTTCGTAGTCGACGGCCGACGAGTGGCCCGATTCGGACATCAGCCGTCCAAAGCGAGGCCAGTCCCCTTCGTTCATGGCATCCAGTCCCTCGTGCACCCGGCGCGTCTCCGACACAACGTGTCGGGCGCGGCGCAGGAGCGATTCCTGGATGTCGCTAGAGAATCGTCCTTCCAGCGCGTCCATTTCATGCGGACGCAAATCGGCGAGGTAGTCCAGCTCAGCCCGGATATGCTGACGGGCGAAATTGAGGACTTCGCGCGACTCCCTGACACGGATGGGATATGACGAAGCGCCGAGCGAACGCTCGACGCCGGAGTCCGCGATCGCGAAGGTGTAGTCACCGAGATCAGGATTCAGGCGGGTTATGTCGAGTGTCGCTCCGTCGAAGAGGATCACTCCGCCGGCGACCGAGGCCGATTGATCCATCGTGCCGCAGGGCGTTCCCGCACGGTGTTCCGCATCTTGAGCGGCAAGCACCAGATCCGTCGGAGTTGCCGGTTCGCGGCTGAGCGCGAGCGTCAATGCCACGCACAACGCCGCGGAAGAACTCAGACCCAAGCCGATCGGCACGTCGCCTGCAACCGCAAGTCTGAGGCCGGAGGACAGCCCGATTTGTGGGCGACATTGCAATGCGGCGACCGCACCGCGGAGGTAATCCGCGGGCTCGGGCGGCGGTGATGCATTGCGCCAATCGGTCGTTGCTTCAGGATCGAATGAGACCAACGTGCTGTCGTCCGCGTCAGCGAATACTGCCTCAATCGATCGAGAATGGGGCGATGTCGCTCCGGTGAGAACGATGACGGAGCGGTCAATCGCGGCCGCGAGTACCGGTCCGCCGTTGTAATCCACGTGGTTGCCGAGGAGCTCTAAGCGGCCGGGCGCCGACGCGAGCCTGCCTGGCATCCAGTCAGGACCAAATGCTTGCCGGCCGATTGCCAGCGCGCGTTGTCGCGCCGGGGCCACCGATGGGTCCATCATTCAACGCCGCATCTGGACAACTTTAAAGGCCTCGGCTAGCTCGAACGGCTGACCCTCGGCGACCTCGCGGGATCGCTCTCTGATCCGCTCGCTCATGGTCACACCGTCGCCGACTTGCGAAGCGTGTGCTTTGAGCGAGTGGATCTTCGTCTCAAACGTGTCGGTAACGTCAACGTAGAGATCCGGGTGCTCCGCGCCGAAGAACCAGAGCTCGGCCGTTTTGTGTGGTTCGAGACCAGCCCGCAGATGCTCAGGGAAGTAATGAGGATCGCGCGCTGTGGGATAGACGGCGTCGGTCGTGGCCATGCCGACGGCTCGGTGATCGGGATGGAGCGCGTACGGACGAAACGGATCGTGGGTGATAATGACGTCGGGTCGATAGGTGCGAATCATCCGCACGATCTTCTCGCGCAAAGTGATGTCGGGCACGAGTTCGCCGTCCGTGCAGCGCAGGAAGACAGTTTCGGCGACGCCGAGACGCTTCGCCGCCTCCAGTTCTTCGGCCTCGCGGATTCGTGCGAGCTCTTCCGGCGAAATCGTCGGGTCGGTCGTTCCTTTGTCACCCGACGTCACCTGAATAATGACCAAGCGCTTGCCGTCCGCGGCGAGCTTGGCAATGGTCCCGGCTGACGAAAACTCGGCGTCGTCTGGATGGGCAACGACCAGCATATACGTTTGAAACTCGTCCGCTTGTGGATCGGAGGACATGGAGGCAACTGGCTCCTTCCCTAGGCCATCTCGCATCGCGACCGCACATCGCTGGTCGGCAATCGTACGGCGAAACCTCGCCCGGCGCGAGTCAGTGGGATGCGCCCACCAGAAGGCACCCTGATGTCAAGACACGGAGCGTCCGAGCGCCGACTTCACCCGATCCGCCAGATCGTCCAGCTGGAAGGATTCCTGAACACCGCTCGCGAGGTCCTTGACGGTCGCCAATCCCTGATCGAGTTCGGCACTGCCAATGATCACCGCGACTGGGATCCCCTTTCGGCCGGCATACTTGAGTTGATCGCCAAACGAGCGCCGTGCTTGCAAAGAGAAGTCAACGTTGACACCCACGGCACGCAGCCGTGCGGCCACGCCGGCTCCCTGCCCAATCGTTTCAGGCGCGACGATGACGACCGCTTCCGCGACCGTGGAAGGAACCGGTAATAAATCGAACTGTTCGACGACTTCGATGATGCGCTCCAGACCTATCGACATGCCGGTCGCGGGCACTGGTCTCCCCAAGAAGGAGCCAACAAGATCGTCGTATCGTCCCGCGCCCGCCACCGAACCGACTTTCGGCTCGACCACGACGGCTTCATAGACTGGGCCGGTGTAGTAGTCAAGACCACGGGCCAGGCTGAGGTCGAGCCGATAGGCAGTCGCGGGTACGCCGAACTCGGGTAGCAGGGCGAAGAGTTCGTGCAGATCCTCAACTGCTTCCGCTACGCTCGGAATCGCACTGTGGTGGTCGCGAAGTTGATCAAGGACCTCATTGGGTGGCCCCTCGATCGTCACCGCATCAAGCACGCGCTGGGCGGCGCCCGCCTCAATGCCGTGATCGGCCATCTCTCGCTGAACGCCCTCGACGCCGATCTTGGTGAGCTTGTCGACGGAACGGTAGATTGTGCCGGCGAGATCCAATGGGACGCCGGCTGATTGCGCGAGTCCCGAGAGCAGGCGCCGGTGACTTATCAGAACAGTGAAATTGGGTAAGCCAAACGCGGTCAGCACTTCGGCGATCATCGAGATGATCTCGGCGTCCGCGACCATCGAGGCCGACCCGGCGATGTCCGCGTCGCACTGCCAGAACTCGCGAAACCGACCACGTTGCGGCTTTTCCGCTCGCCAAACTGGAGCAATGTGGTAGCGCTTGAACGGCATAACGATGTCGTTCTGGTGCATCGCCACGACCCGTGCCAGGGGCACGGTGAGATCGTAACGGAGGCCGACCTCCCGCCCGCCCTGATCTTCGAACTGGTACATCAGCTTTTCGTTCTCGCCGGCTTTGCCGGTGAGGACTTCCAGGTATTCCAGGGCGGGCGTGTCGAGGGGTTCGAAGCCGTGGCGCTCGAAGATCTCGCGCACGGTCTGGATGATGCGCTGGCGAAGGATCATCTGCCGTGGCAGATAGTCTCGAAAGCCTTTGAGGACCCGCGGCGGACGCCGCTTTGCGCGCTGTCTTGTGTCGTCGGTCACACGATCTCTCCATTCGAAGGCGAAGGATCTCTACTTCGTCAATTCGTACACGACGTGGCAGATTTCGGGCAGGATCAGTT
>JBOGUE010000504.1:0-9942 GCA_050695955.1 Thermomicrobiales bacterium
CGGTTGCGCGGCCGTTTGGGCTTGGCGATGCCTGGGCAGCCTGACCGCCGCGTCGCCGACGTCGTCCCTGCCGTTGTTGGCTCGCCTCGGGCGGTTGAGGGGCGGGTCCCGACGCTGTCCGATCCGGCGCGGTGGGACCGGCACTCTGAACCATTCGTACGATTTCGTCGCGCGTGGCGTGGCGCGTCTCGCCGCCTTCGCGAACGTAGATCATGCCAGACGACAGCGCGTACGGTTGCTGCGTGCCCACCGGAACGCGCGCGACGATCACCGTTCGCCCGTCGACTTCGATCTGCTCGACCTCGGCAACAATGACGGGGCTCACTTCCCGCGACAGCGCCTCCGATAGCTGTGCCGATACCTCAGCGGCATTAGGGATGCCCGCGATCTGCCGGCGTGTGTTCGCACTTGCGCCGACGTAGACGACGCCACCCTCGGAATTCGCCATGGCGACGACATCCCGCAGCACAGGCGTCTGGCCGTCACGCTTGGTGGCGGAACGCTCGTGAAAAGCAACGGTCGAGCTGTGCCCGACATCCCGTGACGCTTTGAGCGCGTCCGCGGGAGATACGACCGGAACATATCGGCGCGTGCGGCTGAAGTCCTGTCCTGACAGCAGTTCCTGGATGGCGTGGAAGGAGACGCTAGGCAGGAGCATCTCCGTTGCGCGGTCGCCGACTCCGAGGATCGCGTCACGATCGGGGTCGCGTTCCAGGCGGTGGGCGTCCGAACCCTGGATGCAATGCATGCGACGCGGATACTCGGGCTTGGATCCGTTAAAGAATCGTGCGGTGGAGCGGCGGTTGCCGGTGACGTGGAGATCGGTGACCTCGAGCGCGTGCAGATGCGGATCCTGCGTGTAGGCGATCTTGGTTTGTCCTCCGAACGCAAAGCCCTGCATGGCGATGCCGTGCGTCGAGTTGGCGTGCGCGCCGATGACCAGCGCCCCGTGATCGTGCAAGACCTTATACGCCCGCAACACGTCGGTCGTCGCGCCAACTTCGCCACTGCCGAATTTGGCTTCCTCGACGCCGAGCGTGAGGAGCAGATGCTCCATCATGCGGACCGTCGTGCCCTCCGGAAAAACGGCAAGGATGTGGAAGCCAAAGGTGGCAGTGAACTCGAAGCCTGGCAGCACGAGAATTCGCGCGAGCAGCCGCCGGTACTCATCTAAGCGTCGTCGCTCGTCGTCATTGAGGCGGCCGAGGTACTCGAGCATTTCGAGGTCTTCGATCTCACGCCACATATCAGCGTAGCCGCGGACCGAGTTGTGATCCGAGATGGCGATGATGTCGAGACCGCGCTCTTCAGCTTGGCGCAGGATGTCGAGCGGGGAAACGTTGGTCTGCTTGTAATCGGTGGAAGCCGGCGTGTGAATATGCAGGTCGACCCGACGCCAAGCCATCTCTTGATGGGGAGGGGCAGTTGTCGACAACGCGCCGGAAGGCGCTTCGCTGCCAACAGCGCGTGACCGGCCACGCTGATCTCGCCGTTCGTTCCGTAAACGTTGCGCGGAAATGGATGCGCTCCTAAGCGTTTAAGCAGGCGAATTGCATGCCTGACGATGACTAGTACCCCGGGACACATCTTACCACGAATGTGGGCTTGATTGACACTAAGTAACAATGGCGCGCCCTCGGACCAGAGCGTGATAGCATGGATGACGCTCGACGACGGGATGTGGGGCAACCTGGTCCGGTGCATTGCGGGTACGTCTGCCGAGGACGGTGACCCTGCGACACGACAGAAGGTCTGACTCGTTCGAATCAGCGGATCGTGAAGATGGCGGACGCGATCATTCTCGATATTCTCCTTGGCGTGATCGTCCTTCTGGCCATGCCTCTCGGGTTCTGGCGGGGGATTGGCCGGGAGGTCTTTGTCTCCGCGGGCATCCTGCTCGGGATCGCGATTGCGGCGCCTTGGGCAGACCGCTGGGGAAGCAGGGCGGCGGACTGGTTCAACCTCGGGCAATCGACCGGCCGCTTTCTCATGACGATTGGGGTTGTTCTCTTCTCCACGCTTGCTTTCGGATACGGAGGCAGCGCATTAGCCGGCTTGGATAACGGCGTCAGCTTATGGGGTCGAGTGGCGGGCGCATTCGTGGCGGCGGCCAACGCCACTATCCTGCTTGCCTGGGCGCTTGCCGTCATCGCACGCGATATTGCTGACGAGCGGTCGGTTGATGTGCTGGACGATGCGATCATCGCTGGACACTTGTTGCGTGACGGCGAATGGGTTCTCTTGGTCGTGGCAGGCGGCGCTACTGTCGCGGTTACTGTTGCCTCCGTTGCTCGGGTTCTGACTAGAGGCCGACCGCTGCCGGCGGCGGATGACCTGGCTCCGATCGGTCGCGCCGGCGGATCACCCGACCGCCTTCGGCCGGTGCGTTTTGCGCGAGACACCGATGAGGGTAAGTTCGAGCCGGAATCGCGGCAGTTCGATCCGCGTTCGGGTCGATTCGGAACAGACGCCGCCGACGTGTCGACGACGTCGCCGATGACCCGCGTCGACCCGTCCCGATGGGCGCAAGACACGCGAGGGACGGACGGGCTGCCGGCGTGGAGTGGCCAACAGCAACCGGGATCGAATCCAGGGAACGGTCGTTTTGCCGGGCGCGAGTGGATGCGACGATCGCCGCCGGCATCCCGACGCGATGCAGGCGGCGACGGTCGGCGGTCTTGGGCGTCGCACCAGTCGACTGAAGAGGGACGGTGCGGCGCGTGTGGAGCGCCGACGACGGCAGCCGATGCGTTCTGTCCCAGGTGCGGGACGACGATCTCGCGGTAGACTGCGCCGCGGAACCAACTGTCAACTGTTCAATGTCAATTCGGAGGGGGCAGGTCGACCGTGTCTGACGTCAGGGCATCGGTTTGCGCGGCAATTGACGCCGCCGCGGACGATTTGATCGCGCTGTCGAAGTTCATCCATGATCATCCGGAAATCGCACTCCAAGAGTTCCGCTCGAGTGGCGCCTGCGCTGACCTCCTCGAACGATATGGCTTTGCGCTCACTCGGGGCATCGCCGGCCTCGAAACCGCGTTCCGCGCGGACGCGAGCTGGAACGGCCAGGCCGCCGGCGCACGAATCGCGTTTCTCTCAGAGTACGACGCATTGCCGGGATTGGGTCACGGTTGCGGACACAATCTGATCGCGATCGCCGGTATCGGCGCCGGCATTGGGTTGAAAGCGGCCTTGGGCGCCGTGCCCGGGCAGGTAACTGTCTTCGGGACGCCCGCTGAAGAGGCGGTGGGCGGCAAGGTGATCATGGCCGACGACGGCGTCTTCGAGGAGATCGATGCGGCACTGGGCGCCCATCCTGGGACCGTCGAAGCGGTCTGCCCCACCGTTGAGGGGAGCGGAAACGCGCTGGCCTGCCAGGACCTCCGAATTGAGTTCACGGGGAAGTCGGCGCACGCGGCGGCCGACCCGTATAACGGCATCAACGCGCTCAACGCTTTGATCGAGACGTTCAACGGAATCAACGCGCTGCGGCAACACGTCAAGAGTGACGCCCGTTTCCACGGGATCATCACGCACGGCGGCGAGGCCCCCAACGTCGTGCCTGCCTACGCGGCTGGCGAATTCTACGTGCGCGCGGCGACCATCGCCTACATGAACGAGCTCGTCGAGAAAGTGCGGAGGATTGCCGAAGGGGCAGGACTGATCACTGGCGCCGAGCTCACCTTCACGCGGCTCGCACGGCCGAACTACGACATGATCACCAATTACACCCTGGCGCGGCGTCTCAAACTTAATCTCGACGAGGTCGGGCTGTCGCTGCCAGACGCAAAACCAGAAGAAGGAAGTGGATCGACCGATTGGGGCAACGTGAGCTATGTAGTGCCATCGGTCGAGACGTCTTATCCGATCCTTGACCGTGTCTGCACATGGCATTCGCAGGAGGTTGTCGAGGCGTCTGACTCGGTGCTTGGCTACCGAAACACGCTGCTTGTCGCCAAGGCGATGGCGCTGACCGGATTGGACCTGCTCACCGACCCGGCGTTGTTGTCGGAAGTTCGCGGTGAGTTTGAGCGGGTACGGGCCGAACGCAGCACGTCATGAGGCGGCGTCAGCCTTTCGTCGCGATCTCGCCGCTCGTCATTGAACGCGTCCCGCCCGGCAAACGAAGGCCGCCATCCACGAACTCGATCGCCTTAGCTTGGCCGGCGAAGACGGTCAGGGCGAAGAGGCCGGTCATTGACACAGCGTCGATCCCTTCGCGTAGCGCGTCCTCGGAGACTGATTCGGCGCAAACGACGACGGCGGGCGCCTGGGTGGCTTGAATAGCATCCGCCGGATAATCACCGGTCACGATGAGTACTGATACAGGTTCGTGTAACGGGAAGAGGTCGCTTAGCCTACCGTCGGGTAGGACGACGATGCGAGACTGGCCTCGCGCGATCAACGCCCGCCAGCCGGATCGCTCGCCGTCGTGCGCCGTTACGATTGTGACAGTGATGCCTTTCGGCAATTGATACTGTCGTGGTCCGTCGAAGACCTCCAGTGGCCTGCTCGAAGGAAAATCCCCATCGTCCGGGGACAGACCAGGATCGATGATCGCAAACGTGCGTCCGCGCACGGAACGGGCGGCGTGGGCGGCTACGGAGATGTTTCGTCCCTGGCCCGCCAGGAGCACGACGTCGACGCGGCGCAAGCCGAATGGCAACGCGCTGGCCAAGGCATTGCCGAATGCCGTCGTGTCGGTGCCGGTGGCGATGAGCAGGCGAGACTGGCCGGCGGTGATCAGGACCGAGAGGGCGTCACCGGCGCCCAGGGCGATGACTCTTGGCTCGCCCGCGCGTCGCGCCTGAACACCCGCATATCCGAGCACCAGCGGGAACGTGGCGCCAAAGCACGCACCTGCCGTTAGCACACGTCGGCGATCGAATCGGCGCTGGCCATCGCTATCCATGAGCGGTTAGGGTTGATTCTCGTCTTGGGCTTGGTCGTAATAGACCAGCCTGACTGACGTGCCAGGCGGCAACCACGCGCCGAAGTTCGCGTCGTTGTCCTGGATACCGACGACATCCTGATCCTCGATTTCAGCATCCTCCAGATCAATATCGAAATCTTCAATGACCTGCCGGCTGACGGGAATCGATTCGGTGACACTGAACCCAAGCTCTGCGAGCGTTGCCTGCGCCTGGTCTAAGGGGGCGCCTTGGATTTCCTGTGGGATCTGGACCTTATCGCCGACACTGATGAAGAGTGTGACAGTGCTGCCCTGTGAGGCGACATCGGCCGGTTCGACGCCGATGACCATGCCTTCTGGCACGTCAGGGTTGCCCTGATCCTGCCGCAGGACATCGAGTCCCTGGTCGCGCAGCAATTCCTCGGCTTCGTCCGCGGTGAGTTGGTTCAAGTCCAATTCGGCAATGTCGATCTGCGTCGAGCCACTGCTAACGACGACAGCTATTGACGAATTGCGTGCCGCTTCGGCGTCCGCTTGCGGCTCCTGGCGAAGAATACGTCCTTCCTCGACGTCGTCGGACCCCTCGGCGCCGACTTGCTCGACTGTGAGTCCGACGTCAGCTGCCGCGTCCTCGGCTTCGTTGACGGTCATCCCTTCGAGATCCGGCACGACAGTGAAATCTGCTGCTTCCTCGGTTTCGCGTGGGATGATGGCCGGGGAGGTTGGTTCAGTTTCCGTTTCCTCATCGGACTCGTCCTCGGGTGTGTTGGTCGCGTTGGTGGACGCTGGCGGGCGCGTCGGGTCATCATCGCCGCCGGTGCCAGGAATTCGCGGTGCGAGCTGAAAACCGAACCAGATCAACGCGCCGAGCGCGACGATGACGGAGATTGCGACGAGCCAACCAGCGCATCCGGTGCGCTGGGGTTCTGCCCCAGGAACGGCGGTAGATTGACCTTGATACGGTGGATGCATGGGCGGGGCCGCGCCAGCGGCAGGTGGGATCGACGCTGGCGTTGTGGACCGGGCTTGGGTCGGGGCGGTCGCGGGCAGTGGTGCTACCGTCGTTGGCGCCGCGGCGCTCGGGATTGCGTGGGTGGCGGCAGCTGATCGCCAGTTGGTGAGCGCATTGGCGAACGCGCCAGCGTTGTTAAACCGGACAGTTGGGTCTTTCGCGAGTGCCCGGAGGATGATTTCGGCGACCGGGCGAGGAATGTTTGGATTGAGCCCTGCCGGGCTAGGTGGCGCGTCGTTGACATGCTTCATGGCGATGCCGACCGGCGTGTCGGCGTCAAAGGGAAGCCGCCCGGTCAGCATCTCGAACGCAACGACGGCAAGGGAATAGATGTCGGAGGAGGGCGTTGCCATCAGGCCGCTGGCCTGCTCGGGCGAGACATAGTGGACGGTGCCCAGACCTGTGCCCGTGGCAGTCAAATCGCTGTCGGCTAGCCCTTTGGCGATACCAAAGTCGACCACCCTGGCCAAACCCGCGTCGTCGACGAGGATGTTGTGCGGTTTCACGTCGCGGTGGACGAAGCCGCGTTCGTGCGCGTAGTCGAGGGCGGAGGCGACCTGCTCGATGAGGACGGCAACGTCATCCGGATCGAACGGGCCTTCGGTGTCGATGATCCGCGCCAGGTTGTCACCTGGCACGTATTCCATGACGATGTATGGAGTGGAGTTGTCCTCACCCACGTCGTAGATGTCGATGATGTTGGGGTGGGAGAAGCTCGCGGCCGCCTGTGCTTCCCGCTCGAAGCGGGCGCGAAAGCCGGCGTCGCGCGCGAACTGCGGGCGGAGCGTCTTGATAGCGACTGGGCGGTGGAGCAGGATGTCGTGTCCGAGGTAAACCTCGGCCATGCCGCCCTCGCCCAGGAGCCGGTCGATCCGGTAGCGGCGATTGACGATCCGTTGCTCCAAGTGCGTGGCGCCTCCGGCGGAGATTCTAGGCGGCTGCCCAGATCACCGTCAAACCATGTCAACGGACGGGACTGCCGGTATCGCCTGACACAGAAAGAGTTCCGCCCGCGGGCCGATATCGCGCAAAAGTTTTGCGTGAATCGCATCGGCTCGTTCTGGGTCGTCCGTGGCAGTGAATTGGCCCGGCCCCGCGCCGGTCATTGAGACAAACGGGGCGCCTGCGCGCTGGAGGGCGTGGCGCAGGGGCTCGATCTCTGGAACCAATTGGGTGGAAACACGCTCGAATCGATTCGTGATTTGGTCCCATTCAATCGGTTTCCGCGCCCTCATGGCGTCAACGAGCGCGGAGATGGTGGACCCGTCGGTGAAGTCATGCGACTGCAGCAATTCGTACATCCTGGGTGTCTTGTTGGGCAGCTCGATGCGAGGTACCGCGACGACGAACCAAACGCCAGCCAGCGGTGGGAGCGGCGTCAGGCGTTCACCGCGCCCTTCGGCAAGCATCGTGCCGCCTGTCAGAAAGAAGGGAACATCGCTGCCAAGCCGTGATGCCAGTTCCCGCGGATCAGCGTCGGTACATGACAGCGACCACAGCGCAGACGTCCCTCGGAGCGTCGCGGCTGCATCGCTGCTTGCGCCGCCGAGACCCGCCGCGATGGGGATTCCTTTCACCAATTGAAGATGTGCGCCGGCCACCACTTCGTATCGTTCGCGCACCATTGTGGCAGCTCGGCAGGCAAGGTTTTGCTCAGTCGCGAGCGCGGGCATCGAGCACGACAATTCGACGACGTGTGCTTGCGCTAATGTAAAGGTCAGGTGGTCGTATATTGAAACGGTCTGCATGACAGTACGGATCTCGTGAAATCCATCCTCCCGCCGGCCGAGGATCTCGAGTCCCAGATTAAGCTTGGCGGGCGTGCGGGCAATGCACGAGGTCATGTTATCCATTCCGCCGGCGCCGACTTCGACAATGCCACCCACTCGTCGACAGCGAGCGTCTGAGCCCGGCGCATTGGATCGATCCCAGTTTTGGCGAGCCAGGCGCTCACATCATCTTTGGGCTGAGCGATCTCGAACGCGACCGAGTTCGCCAACTGCTTCCGCCGATGTCGAAAACCGGCGTTGACCAGTCGAAAGAATGCCGCGTGATCCGCCCGGGGCAATCGAAGGGCGGGCAAGGTGTCCAGCACGACGACCGCGGAGTTCACCTTTGGCGGTGGCAGAAAAACGCTCGGTGGGACCGAGAACGCAATTCGCGCTGAGGCAAAGAATTGTGCGGCAACAGACAAGATCGACATCTCCGGCGGCGCCGCCACGATCCGTGCGGCGACTTCCTGCTGCACCATGACAGTCATACGCGTAGGCGGTCGCTCCTGTTCCATGAAATGGCGGATGACTGCCGCGGCGATGCTGTACGGCAGATTGGCTACAACACAGTAAGGACGATGGCCTGGCATGACGTCAGCCACGTCGAGCCGAAGCGCGTCGCCTTCAATGAGTTCAAACGCACGAAGATGGCCAAACGTCTCGCGCAGGTGTCCGGAAAGGTGGGCGTCGAGCTCGATGGCGATGACCTGGCAATCGCGCCGGAGGAGTTCCTCGGTCAGGATGCCAAGTCCGGGGCCGACCTCGACTACAACGTCATCGACATCGACTCCGGCTACCGACGCGATGTGGGAAACGACACCACGCTCCAAGAGAAAGTTCTGGCCCCGCCCCTTGTTTGGGCGTACACGCAGCCGGTCAATGAGCGCAACCCAGTCCCGACGAGAGCTCGGCAACAGTGATTCGACATGCATCTGATCGGTCATCCGGCAAGGAACAATGATGCGGGTTCCACCGTGAAAGTGACAGGGGCGTATCCGGCAAGTTCGCCGTCGAGTTGGACGCGTGCCGGCTCAACGCTCTCGACGCGGATCGTTTTGGCCCGGAGATGGGTGAACTTCGGGTGGGTGACGTGTTTGCCCCGGTAGACGCTAGGCACCGCGCGCACGATTTCGGCCCGGCCGAGATCGCCGAGGATCGCGACGTCGAGGAAACCGTCGGCGATGTCGGCCATCGGGTGCATCAGCATGCCGCCACCAAGGTATCGGGCGTTGGCCACGAGCACAGACCGAGCAGTGGTTGTCATAAGGCGCCCATCGGCGTCGATGGAGACGTGAATGTTGCGATAGCGAGCTAGTGCGCCGACAAGGCCCCACAGGTATGGGAGGGTACTCCCCGGCAGCTTCGCGCCATGCACGCGCTCGGCGACGGCGGCGTCGAACCCGATCCCGCCGGCATTCAAAAAGATGCGCGATGCCCCGTCGGAGAAGTGCGCCCGGCCGACGTCGATCATCCTGACCTGTCCGTTACAGCAGAGTTGCAGTGCCTGTTCGAGCTGACGTGGTGCTCCGGTCGTGCGGACGAGATCGCTGCCGCGGCCAGAGGGAACCAAGCCGATCGGAATCTGCTTGCCGCTTGCGAAAATGCCGTTCGCGACTTCGTTGATCGTGCCGTCGCCGCCGACAGCGACGATGACTTCGGCGCCATCCAGGGCGAATCGTTTCGCCACCTCAGGCGCTTCGTTTGGGCCGGTGGTGACGTGCATCGCGTGTGGCCGCCCCATCGATTGCAGCGCCGCCGATACTTTCGGTAGCAGACGTAGCGTCTTCCCACCGCCGGATGCAGGGTTGAGAATCACGGCAATCATGACTGCCTCGATGTGCGGCAGGCAACCGGCGTCGTCACGGGGTGACCTCGATCCCGACGCCGTCGACGACCTCGCCAATGTGCCACAGCGGATATCCGGTCTCAGCGAAGCTTGCTTCAAACCGCGCGCTTTGATCCACGGGAACGGTTAGCAACAAACCGCCGGATGTTTCCGGACCGAACAACAAGGCAGAGAGATCGGATCGGACAGTCGCGTCGATCGTGACTCCTCCCCTGGGGTGGCGTGCAAAGTAGGATCGATTGCGGCCCAGTCCGCCTGGCTGATGGCCGTCCGCCGCGTAGTGCTCGGCGCCGGGAAGGAGCGGCACGGATGCCGCACTGACACGAAGACCGACGCCGCTCTTCTCCGCGATCTCGAACGCGTGGCCCAGCAGCGAGAAGCCAGTGACATCGGTACAGGC
>JBOGUE010000505.1:0-7996 GCA_050695955.1 Thermomicrobiales bacterium
AGGCCACTCCTCGGATTGGGTAATGACGGCGGATGCGCCGCTCACCAACACGTCATAGCTTGAAGGTCTCCCGCGGGTCGCCGGGAGGAGGGGCAACGGCGCGACACCGCCCGCCGCCCGGCGGCCCAGACGGGACCACGGAACGCCCCGGTGCAGCGGAGTGCTCCACGTCAGCGCGGCTGGCTGCTGCCAGCCGCGCCCAGCGCTCTCCCACCCACGACCGCCGCAAACGGACGCCACGCAAAAGGAGGTGAGGTCTTGGCAACCGAGACCTGGCAAATCGAAGCCACGGCTGCCGAAACGTACGAGAAACAGCTCGTCCCCGCCCTTTTCGCCGAATGGGCGCCACGCTTGGTTGACGCGGCGGGGGTGCAGCAAGGCGACTGGGTGCTCGACGTCGCCTGTGGCACCGGCGTCGTCGCCCGCGAGGCGGCGGAGCGCGTCGGGAGCGCCGGCCGCGTCACGGGACTCGACCTCAATCCCGGCATGCTGGCCGTGGCCCGCCGCCTCCGGCCCGACCTCACCTGGCGAGAAGGCGACGCGACTGCCCTCCCCTTTGCGGACGGCGCCTTCGATCGCGTGCTCTGCCAGTTCGCGCTCATGTACGTCCCGGACCGCGTGGCCGCCCTGCGGGAAATGCGACGGGTGCTGGCTCCCGCCGGCACGGTCGGGTTGGCCGTGTGGAACGCCATCGATCACAGCCCTGCCTTCGTCCTGTTGAGCGAGATTCTGGCGCGGCACGCCGGCCCGCGTGCGGCCGACATCCTGCGCTCCCCCTTCGTCTTGGGCGATCTGGACGAGGTGCGCTCCCTGCTGACGGCCGCCGAACTCAGCGTGTTGCGCACCGAGACGCGGGTTGGCGCCGCGACCTTTTCGTCAGTCGACGCGTTCGTGCACGCCGAGGTCGACGGCTCCCCCCTGGCGGGGCTGCTCCACGCGCACGGCGATGCGGTCTACCAGCACGTGATCAAGGAGACACGCGAGGCGTTGCGGCCCTTTTGCAGCCAACGTGGTCTTTCGTCCCCGATAGAGGCACACCTTTTCGTCGCACAGGGAAGCTGACCAGCAGAGGAGGATACTATGCGACGGTTGCTCGTCGTCGTTCCGTTATTGTGGGTTCTTTCGCTGACCGTTCCCCTGCTTGGCGCCGCGCCGGCCCAGGCGCAGGGCGAGCAGGTGACGGTCAACATCATCGACTTCACCTTCGATCCGGGGGAAATCGAGATCACACCCGGTACGACGGTGACCTGGACGAACAACGATACCGCGCCCCACACGGTCACGGCCGATGACGGGGCCTTTGACTCTGGCGCCCTCGAGCCAGGCGACACGTTTAGCTGGACCTTCGAGCAGGCCGGCTCAATTGCCTATCACTGCGAAATCCACCCCACCATGACGGCAGCGGTCGAGGTGGTGGAATCGCAAGAGCAGGAGCCGGCGGAAGAGGCAGCGGCCGAAGAAGCGGCGGTCAACATCGCCGACTTCGCTTTCGATCCTGGTTCGATTGAGATCGCGGCCGGCGCCACCGTGACTTGGACCAATAACGACACCGCCCCGCATACCGTGACTGCCGACGACGGCAGTTTCGATTCAGGCACGCTCGAACCAGGCGACACGTTCAGTTGGACGTTCGAACAAGCCGGCTCCGTTGCCTACCATTGTGCAATCCACCCGGAAATGACCGCGAGCGTCGAGGTCGGCCAAGCCGAGGAGGAGGAACCCCCGGCGCCTCCCCCACCGCCTCCCCCTCCGGCCGAAGAGGAGGAACCCGAGGAGGCGGCGGCGGAACCGACGCCCACCCCGGCTGAGCCGCCTGCTATTCCGCCGGCGGAGGAGGAGCCGGCCGAGACTCAGGGGGGCGAGGCCGCGGTCAGCATCGCCAACTTCGCCTTCGATCCCAGTTCAATTGACGTCGCGGCCGGCGCCACGGTCACCTGGACCAACGACGACGTAGCGCCGCATACCGTCACGGCCGACGACGGTTCGTTCGACTCCGGCACACTCGAACCGGGCGACAGCTTCTCCTTCACCTTCGACGCACCCGGTTCCTTCAGCTACTTCTGCGCGATTCACCCCAACATGACCGCGTCGGTGAACGTCGGAGAAGCGGCGGCAGAGGGGGAATCGCCCGCCGCCTCGCCAGCGGCCGGTGGCGAGCCGACGATTGTCGGCGAAAGCGTCGACGGTAGCGCCGCGATCTGGATCATGGGCAAGATCGAGCAACGTGCCGGCGACTTCTCGCTCTTCGGCTACGTGAACCACATCGAAGGGCTCGAAGCTGCCGCGCTCTTCACCGATCCCGACCCAGCCAACTGGAACGAGGCGACGGCGCGTTTCACCGTCTTCGGCGAGGCAACGATGCTCAGCAGCTTCGTGCTGGCCGAGCGCATCTCCACCGTCTCCGCGGAAGGGACACTCCAATTCTTCTTCAACGAGAGCGCGGGTGCATCGTTCGCCGCGCCGGAATCCTTCTTCAGTGGCGAGCAGATCGTCGAGGCCGAACTGGACTTCCGGCAAACCATCTCGATCTACGCGGAGCAAGAAGGCATCGCCGACGGTGCGGGTTCGTTCGCCCTGGCCAGCACGTCACCATTTACCCTCGAAGGGGCGCCTTTCCAGCTTGGTCAGTCGGGACAGCGGCACGAAATGACGGCGACAGGGCTTGGCACGTTGACTGATCCGACCGAGCCGCGCGCGACTCTCGACTTTGTGGCACGGACGGAGACGATCGGCGCACCGGGACCGGCTGCGGCGGAGGCCGGTGAGGCGGCTCCGGCGGAAGCGGAGGCCGGCGGGCAGCTTGCGATCGATCTGGCCGAGCTCAACGCATCCGGCATCTCCGGCACCGCGACGCTCATCCCGAACGGCGAGGAAACCGAGATTTCGGTCCAACTCGAGGGTGCTTCCGGCGACCACCCCGCCCATATCCACCTGGGCACCTGCGACGCGCTTGATCCCAACCCCGAATTCCCGTTGGAGTCGGTGGCCGCGGATGGATCGAGCGTGACCACGGTTCCGGTGGCGCTCGCCGATCTGACGGCCGGGGAATTCGCCATCAATATTCACGAGAGCGTCGAGAACATTGGTCGCTACATCGCCTGCGGCAACATCGCCCAAACGTAGGGCGCATGGCGCCGGGATCGCCAGTCGTTCCAGAAAAGGCAATCCAATTGGGTCATTCGGCAGACATGACCGGCGGCGGCGCGCGGTAGGATCGAGTGTCGGGACGAACGAAATCGGCTCGGCTGTTGGGCGCGGCCGAGGCTTTCATCCCGGCGCTCGACTGTACCTTCGAGCACCCCGGGCAAGCCCGCTACGGGCGGGCTATTGCCGAGGCCCGCAACATCTTCGCCAAGCTCGGCGTCAACACGCGTAACGCCGCGGCGCGGGTCGCGGCGGCAGCCGGCGTGCTCGGCGACGGCGCACGGGAGTGGGGCCGGGAGTGAGGCTGGGAGACCGGAGCGGACGACGTGGGAGTATCATCGTAGGGAACGATACCTCGTCCAGGATGCTCCATTTGCAGGCGGCTAGAAGAGCGAACCATCGTGTCGAGCGTGCCTCACTCGTCGAGGATTGAGTATTCCACCAGCGGCATGACCTTGATTGGTCAGGCGGTGGCCGATGCCGGCCGCCTCCCGACTCCACTCACCCCCTTGGTCGGCAGGGCGCGGGAACTGGGAGACGTCCGAGCGTTGCTCCTTCGCGACGGCGTACGGATGGTGACTCTGACCGGTCCCGGCGGCGTGGGCAAGACGCGGCTGGCCCTGGACGTGGCGACGGCCCTGGACGGCGAGTTTGGCGGCGTCGGATTTGTGCCCCTGGCGCCCATCCGCGCGGTGGATCTGGTGCCATCGGCGATCGCGCGGGCGCTGGGGATTCGGGAGGACGGCGCCCAACCGCTCGTCGCGCTTCTCCGCGCTCGCCTGCGGGACGAGCATCTCCTGCTCGTGCTGGACAACTTCGAGCATGTCGCCGCCGCCGCGCCGACCATCGCCGCGTTGCTCGCGGCGTGCCCCCGCGTGAGCGCGCTCGTGACCAGCCGCGCCCCGCTGCGCATCAGCGGGGAACATGAATACCCAATCCCCCCGTTGCCGGTGCCTGATGCACCGGAGAGTCCGCCCGTCGCCGATCTGGCGCGATTCGACGCCGCCACCCTCTTTTGCCAACGGGCGCACGCGGTCCGGCCGGACTTCGCCCTCACCGCGCACAACGCCGCCGCGGTCGCCG
The DNA here is from genome assembly GCA_050695955.1 of Thermomicrobiales bacterium. Classification (GTDB taxonomy): domain Bacteria; phylum Chloroflexota; class Chloroflexia; order Thermomicrobiales; family UBA6265; genus JBOGUF01. Next base: position 4,228 of record JBOGUE010000505.1, read on the forward strand.
AGATCTGCCGGAGCCTCGACGGCCTGCCGCTGGCGATCGAGCTGGCCGCCGCGCGGATCAAGATCCTCTCCCCCGAGGCGCTCCTGGCGCTCCTCAACAACCGCCTCCAGTTGCTCACCGGCGGTCCGCGCGACCTGCCCGCGCGCCTGCAAACGATGCGCGACGCCATCGCCTGGTCCTACGACCTTCTCAGCCCGGACGAGCAGTCCCTCTTCCGGCGCCTCGCCGTCTTCGTCGGCGGCTTCACGCTGGCGGCGGCGGAAGCCGTGGCGGAAGGCGGAAGGCGGAAGGCGGAAGGCGGAAGGCGGAACGGGACGCCGGCTCATCCGCCTTCCGCCCTTGAGGGTGTGACGTCGCTCGTCGACAAGAGCCTGCTGCGGAGGACCGATCAGGACGAGGGCGAACCGCGGTTCGAGATACTGGAAACGATCCGCGAGTACGGGCTTGAGCAACTCGCCGCGAGTGGAGAGGAGCCATCGGCGCGAGCGAGGCATGCCACCTGGTGCCTGGCGCTCGTCGAGCAGGCGGAGTCCGAACTGATGGGGCCGGAGCAGACCCCATGGCTGGAGCGGCTGGAGCGCGAACACGCCAACATGCGCAAGGCGCTGGCATGGCTCTCTACGGAGGAACGAGCGGAGCAAGCCTTGCGCCTGGCTGGCGCGCTCTCCCACTTCTGGGAGGTCCATGGGCATTGGTCCGAAGGGCGTGAGTGGATCGAAGGGCTGCTGACGCTCACCAGCGACCGAACGGGCACGTTGACTTCGCGGGCCAAGGCATTCCGTGGGGCGGGCAGGCTCGCCTATCTCCAGCGCGACCTCGCGCGGGCTGCCTCGTTCCACGAGCAAAGCCTGGCATTGTACCGGGCGCTGGATGACCGGCAGGGGATCGCCTTTGCCCTCACCAACCTTGCATTTCTCGCGTTCAGACAGGGCGACACCGGACGGGCCGAGATCCTCTATGGCGACGCCCTCGCGCTCAGCCGGGACGTCGGCGACAAGGGGCGCATCGCCTTCGCATTGGATAGTCTCGGCGTCATCGCCACGCTCCTCGGCGACCATCAGCGGGCGGCGGTCTTGCTTGAGGAGAGCTTGGCGCTCTCGCGCGAAACAGGAGACCAGTGGCAGATCGCCACGACGCTCGTCAACCTGGGCGTCTTGGCCAGCGATCAGCGCGACTTTCAGCGCGCGCGGCCCTCCTTCGAGGAGAGCCTCGTCCTCCTGCGGGCCATAGGGAGCGACCAACTGACGGGACTGGCGATCGCGCACCTGGGACTGATCGCGCAGGAGCAAGGTGACGCCGGGCGAGCAATCGCGCTCTTCACGGAGGCACTCGCCCTCTGCCGGAACATCGGCGGGCAGCTCCCCACACCCAGGTGCCTGGAGGGGTTGGCCGCCGCCGCTGGGATTCAGGGTCACGGCGACCGCGCCGCTCGCCTCTTCGCGGCCGCGGCGGCGATCCGGATCGCCATCGATGAGGTCATGTCTCCCGCCAGCCGCGCCATCTACGAACCCCGCATGGCGGCCATACGGAAAAAACTGGGTGACGTCGCGTTCGCGGCCGCCTGGGAAGCCGGCCGGATGCTGACGGTCGGGCAGGCCATCGATGAGGCGTTCGTCGTGGCCGCCGAATCAATGGCGGCGTCTGCTGCCTACCAATCGAGCGTCGCCGCGGAGCGCTATCGGTTGACCCCGCGCGAGGTCGAGGTTCTGCGCCTGCTCGCCGCCGGCCGCGCCGACCGCGAGATCGCCGCTGCCCTCTTCATCAGCCACCGCACCGTGCATCACCACGTCGCCAGCATCTTCGCCAAGCTCGGCGTCACCAGCCGCACGGCGGCAACGCGCATCGCACGCGACGCGGGTCTCCTCGACGACAGCACGCAACTGCCTATATAGGCTTCTCACGAAATAGGCAATCCATATGGGCAATCCGGCGGACTCCGCCGGCGCCGGCGCCCGTTAGCCTCGACATGGTTCCGCTCACCGGCGGCGGAGAGCAATCGGCGCGGCTCGCCTCAGAAGGAGATGGATCATGTCAATACGGATTGGCACGCTTGCCCCTGCGATACAGACGGATGCTTACATTCCCGGCGAGCCGGACCCGCGGCCGATCGCCCTCGCGGACTACCGGGGCGACTGGGTCGTCCTCCTCTTCTACCCCCGCGATTTCACCTTCGTCTGCCCCACCGAGCTCCAGGCCCTCGCCCGGCTCCAGGACGCCTTCGCCGGGGAAGGGGCGGTCGTCCTGGCCGCCAGCACCGACAGCTACCACAGCCACAAGGCCTGGTTCGAGACCGACGCGCGGCTGGCGACGGCGGCCTATCCGGTGCTGGCCGACACCTCCCACCGGCTGAGCGCCGCCTTCGGTGTGCTGCTGGCCGACGGCAGGGCACTGCGCGGCACGTTCATCCTCGACCCGGCCGGCATCGTGCGGCACGTGCAGGTCAACGACATCGACGTCGGGCGCAATATCGACGAGACCCTCCGCCTGCTGCATGCCTTGCAGTCCGGCGGCCTCTGCCCGGTGTCGTGGCAGCCCGGCCAACCGACGCTGAACGCCGCGATTGACAGCGAGGCGTCGGCCGCATTGCTCGTGGAGACGGACAAACGGGCCGCGTGACTCCGGTTTGGGATCGGAAACCATGGCGACAAGACGAACCATCAAGTGCGACGACACCGGAGGAATGATGATGGATGGCCATGACTTCGACACCCTGACCCGGCGGCTGGCGACCGGCACTTCCCGGCGCGCACTGCTCAAGGGACTCGCCGGCGGGACGCTCGCCGGCGCATTGGCCGCACTTCGGCACCGCCAGGGACTGGCAGGTGAGAAGGTCTTTATCTGCCACCGGACGAGCTCGGCGACGAACCCGGTCGTCTTGATCGAGGTCAGCGCCAGCGCTATCCCAGCACACGAAGCGCACGGCGACGCCATCGACCCCGACTTCGCGACCGACCCAGCGCACTGCGGCGGCTGCTTCGTCGGCTGCGCCGACGGAGAGGTGTGCATTGATGGTGCCTGCCAGTCGGCCGCCTGCCTCGCCCTGCAGGCAACCTGTGATCCGACCAACGACCAGTGCTGCCAGGACGAGCCGACCTTCTGCGCGGCCGTGACGGGGCCGGAGTGCGGCGATCCTGGCGTGCCGCGGTGCTGTCACCTCGACGGCTCCTGCACCAATGTCTGCGACTGCTGCGGATCGCTCCTTTGCAACGAAAACGGAAGATGTGACAACGACCCAGGCGATGACTGAGCCCCCGCCGACCGGGCATGCGTCGCCCCCCGCGGCCAGGCGTGAGCGGCGCGCATGTCCGGCAGGGCGCCGTGGCCATGCGTAGGGTGGCTCTGCGAGAAATAGGCAATCCGATTGCGCAGTTCTACGCAAGCCGCCGGCTCCGCGGCGGCGCATGATGGGCCCGTGCTCACGAACAGCGGGCACCGCCGCCCGGAAGGCCGGGAACGCGCACTGGGAGCACCCGGAAGGAGACGCTATGACCACACTCAAGTTCGCGCGGGCATACGCCCGCTACCTCGCCACATCGCTGGCCACCGTCGCCTTCAGGATCACGGTTAACTAGCCGACCTACCGCTGCATTCGCCAGAGAGGGAGACCACAATGACCACACTCAGGCTCACTCGCCGCTATCTCCGCTACGTCGCGTCGTCGCTCGCCACCGTCGCCTTCAGGCTCTCGGCCAACTAGCCGGCGTGGAGCGGCGGACGCCGGCCTGCCCCGCCGGTGCCGGGACCGGCGGGAGTCTCGGATGCTCCGAGG
>JBOGUE010000506.1:0-2213 GCA_050695955.1 Thermomicrobiales bacterium
GGATAAGGGATGTGCTCCTGCCCTGCTTCGACGCCATAGCGGTCCTCCAGTCCGGCCGTCGATCTCCGACTTTCTCGGAGCATCGCTGCCACCAATCCAAGTGTATCCTCATCCCCCACGTCCCGCACTTGCCGCTTCAAGCGCCAGCGAAACATCTGCCTCCAGATCGGCAACGTCCTCCAAGCCAATCGCCACCCGGATCAAGCCGTCGGGATACGGCCACACCAGCGTGCTGCACTCCCCCAGCGAGACGGCGATCGTGCAGAGATCGAGTGCGTTCACGAACGCGCGGACCGCCTCCTGCCCACCCTTCAACGTAAACGACAAGAGTCCGCCGAACCCGTTTCCGCACAGTTCGCGCGCCACAGCGTGCCCCGGATGACTCTCAACGGCGGGAAACGCCACCCGCTCCACCGCCGAATGGGCGGCCAACACGTCGGCGATGCGCGCCGCGTTCGCCGAGTGCCGCTCCATCCTCAGCGGCAACGTCTTCATCCCCGTCAACAGCAGCCAAGCGGTAAACGGGCTCATCACCCCACCAAGGCGCGAGAGCCGACCCGCGATGGCCGCGACCAGCTCACGTTTGCCGGAAACCACGCCCCCCATCGCCTGCCCGTGACCCGCGAGGTACTTCGTCGCACTGTGGATCACGAGATCCGCCCCGTGCTCGAGCGGGCGCATCAGCGCCGGCGAAAGGAACGTGTTGTCGACGATGAGCAGCGCGTTACAACGGTGTGCAATCTCCGCCAACGACGTGATATCGGCAACCTTGAGGCCCGGATTCGAGAACGTCTCGCAGTAGATCGCGCGCGTTCCCTCGGTGCAGGCCGCCTCGACCGCCGCCAAATCGCTGACATCGACGGTCGTCACCGCCGCCCCGGCTGCCGGCAGATCGCCGCACACCAGGCTCGACGCGGCCTCGTACAGATCGGCAGATGCGACGAGGCGCCCGCCACCGCCGGTCACCTCGAGTAGGGCGGCGGCGATCACCGCCATCCCGGTCGCCCCGGCCGCCGCCGCCTCGGCGCCTTCGAGGTCCGCCATCTTTAGCTCGAAACTGCGGACGGTCGGGTTTCCTTCCCGCTGGTAGATGAAATGCGGGGCCTGGCCGCAACGCCCGGCCTCGACGTGGTCGTAGGAGCGGAACGAGAAGGTCGTGTTTTGGTAGATCGGTACACCGTGGGCGCCCGTCGCGGGGTCGGGCGCCTCCCCGGCGTGGATGCTGCGGGTCGAAAAGCCGTGGCGAGACTGCATGCGGTCCTCCGCGCCGAATGAGCGAACCAGGAGCGACGTCCGCATCATTGTAGGCTGACAAGGCGCGGGCTCAAAGCAGCATGATCGCGGCGGTCCCCGTCAGCGCTCGAACAGGTGGCGCTCCAGACAGGTCAGGCGCTCGTGGCCGTCGTCGGTGACGAGGACGCTCTCGCTGAAGGCCATGCCCCGCGCCGCGGTGTAGACGTGGAAGACCATACCGGCCTCGAGCGTCCACTCGGAGGTTGGCAAAAAGGTTCGCGTGAAGTCGCTGGAACGGGCCGGGTATGGCGTGCCGTAGTAGCCGAGCGTGTAGCCGGTGGCGTTGTCGTAGCGTTCGCGCAGACCGGCGGCCAACATGCCCTCTCGGATGATGCGGTCGATGTCGCGGGCAGGGACGCCCGGGCGCATCGCCGCGAGCTGCCGGTCCTGGATCTCGATCATTAACCGTGCTGCCTCCGTCTGCTCGACCGGCGGCGCGCCGATCACGGTCGGCCGCATCAAACGCGCACTGTAGCCGCTGACCTGTGGGCAGAGCTCCATGTGGATGATCTCGCCGAGCGCGAGCGGGTGGTCGCCCAACGCGCCATGAAGCGAGTCGGTGCGGCTCCCCGAGGCGATCCGGCCGATGTGTCCGCCGTCCGCTCCCTGCTCGAAGAAGACCCGGCTGGCCGCGATCGCTGCCGCCCGCTCGCTGATCCCCTCGCCGACCGCCGCCACAGCCTGCCGCATCGCCTCGTCCGCGATCCTCGCCGCCCGCCGCAAATACTCGATCTCCCGTCGCGACTTGCGTAGCCGCAGCTCCCAAATGACCCTGGAAAAATCGACGATTGTCGCGTCCGGGATGGCGGTCGCGAATCCCTGAAACCGGCGCACCGGCAGGTAGTGCGAATCGAGCTCGAAGGCAATACGTTTGCCGCTGAAGCCGCGCTCAACCAAGGTCGCCGCCACGACGCCGACAC
>JBOGUE010000507.1:0-2133 GCA_050695955.1 Thermomicrobiales bacterium
ATCCCGAAGAGCACGGGCACGCTGATGAGCAATCGGCGTAAGAGGTAGCGTCCCATTGTCGTCTCAGGCGTTAGGCGCTAGGCGCTAGGCGCTAGGAGCACGTCGTCGTCTCCCCTAACGCCTAACGCCTAATCTCTAACGCCTATTCCGTCACCGACCATGTCTCCGCGTTCCAGAACTTGTTGTCGATGTAGCTCGGCGGGGCGAAGCCCTGGAAGTTGTTGGAGATCGCGTAGAGCGAGTTCGGCGACCAGAGCGGAATCCACGGCAGCTCGTCGTTCAGGATGACGGCGATCTCGGTGTAGACCCGCTTGCGCTCCTCGAGGTCCTTGACCGCCCGCCCTTGCACATACAACTCGTCGATCTGCGGGTTCGAGTAGTGCGAGTAGTTGCCGCCGTTCGGCGTGAAGGTGCTGGTCGTGAAGTAGGTGCCGGAGACGCTCGGGTCGGCACGGAAAACGCCGCCACCGCCGAAGTTCATGTCGAAGTCGGTCTCCTGCACAAAGCGGCGGCCCGACTCGGCGACGTCCACCTGCAGAATGCCGATGTTGAACCCGACCTGGTTCAATTGCTCCTGAATGATGGCGACGGCCGCGTCCCCTTCCTTGCTATTGCCGGGGATGGTCATGAACAGGATTTCCTGGCTCTTGTCGACGCCCGACTCGTCGAGCATCGCCTTCGCCTTTTCCGGATCGTAGGGATAGAGATTCAACCCTTCCGGCGTGCCCATCCAGTCGGGGCCGAAGATCGGCGAGTTCACGACCTCGCCTTCGCCCTGATAGACCTGTTGCAGGATGTTCTCCCGGTCGATGGCGTAGGCCATCGCCTGGCGCATCTGCTTGTTTTGCAGGTACGGCCGCTCCATATTGAGCGACAGGAAGCTCATGCTCGGGCTGGGTACGCTCAGCACCGTCACGCCCTCGATCCCGCGAACGCGCTCCGCCTCGGAGACCGGCAGGGTCATCAGATTGAGCTCGCCCGTTTCGAGCTGCGTCAGGCCAACGTCCGGTGTAAGGATCTTGAGGAACATCCGCTCCAGCGGCGGCGGGTCGCCGAAGTAGCTCGGATTGCGCTCGATCTCGAGGAATTGGTCAACCTCGTGCCGGACAAACTTGAAGGCGCCCGCGGTCACTGTCGGCTCCATCGAGAACTCGTGCGCCTGCAACTGATCCGGCGCGACCTCGCCCAGGATGTGCTGGGGGATGATGCCGAGGCCGGAAAAATTGCCAAGGTTCACTAAGAAGGCGCTGTCCGGCTGGGCGAGGGTGATCTGGACCGTGTAGTCGTCCGGCGTCGCCAGACCGCTGATCGAGTCGGCCTGCCCCTCGCCGTATGCCTCCGCGCCCTCGATGCCGAGCAACCGACCGCGCCAGTAGCTCGCGGTCCGCTTGTCGACCGCGCGCTCGATCGTGAAGACCACGTCCTTGGCCGTCAGCGGTTGCCCGTCACTGAAGGTGATGTTCTGGTGCAGAATGAAGGTGTAAACGCTTGCGTCGTCCGACACCTGAACCTCTGACGCCAGGTCCGGCGTCGGCACGAGCACGTCGCTCATCTTCACCAGGGCGCCGAAGAGGAGCCGTTCGACTTGCTGCTCGTTGCCCGAGGTCGAGAAGAGCGGGTTGAAGATGATCGGTTTGCGCCACAGGACGCTGATCTGCCCGCCGCCCGTTGCGTCCTGCGCCGCTGCCGCGGCCGCGCCTTGCGGGCGCGCGCCGAGCAACGCCAGCATGGCGGACATACCCGCCCCGCCGGCCACCAGCCGCAGCAGTTCCCGCCGGTCGAGACCCCTCGCCTCCCACTCTGACGCCAGCCGTTCCAGGTTCCAATACTCAGCCATTCCTGACCTCCTTGGTCGCCGACAGACGGCGCCGTCTCAGGCGCCGCGCACCTTGCGGACGTGACCCCGCGGTTCGGTCCAGCCGGATCTGCCCGGACCCCCGCCACCGCCGAGAGGCAACAGATACGGGATCACATGTCCTATTGTTGATACAACAGGACTTATCATACCGATATCGCCGTCGCTGTCAACGCGGTCAGAACATCGCCGCCTAGCGACCGTGACCGCCGGTCGGTGATCGTCGCTACGCAGTGTGCCTGGTGTTGCGGCCGAGGGCAAGCCTTTCACAGGCGTTA
>JBOGUE010000508.1:0-6910 GCA_050695955.1 Thermomicrobiales bacterium
GTTGCGAACGGCCGCGTCTACTTCACGGTGAACGATTTCACATTGCGGGCCGTCGACGCGGCTACCGGCGAGGAAGCGTGGCGGATACGCGTTCCTGGGCTGACCGAAGAAGAAGCGCAGAACGACGAGGGGTTCCACATCGATGCTTCGGTGGCGGTCGCGGATGATACGGTCTACGCGGTCGGCAGCGACGGAGTGGTGTTTGCCGCCGGCACATCCGATGGCGACGTGAAATGGACGTTCCAGCCGGACGGCAATCCCCAAAGTGCATCGCCCTTAGTTTTTGATGGCATCCTCCTCGTGACGTCGATCGTCCGCGAGCAAGGCGCCGACGGAACGCCGGGCCGGCTCTCCGCACTCGACGCGGAGACTGGAAGCCTGCTGTGGGAGCCGAAGCAGCTGAGTTCCGCGGCTTGGCTGACTGCCGCGGACGGATCGGTCTTCGTTCAGATAGAAAGCAATGAAGGCCCCTCCGTCGAGGCGTTCGACATACAGTCAGGGGAACACCAGTGGAGCTTCGAGGGAGGTGGCTTCCTCGATAACCCGGTGTATGTTGACGGCGACCTGTACGTCTCCAGCAACTATGACGGAACGATCCAGCGGGTGGACGCGGCCAGCGGCGTTGCTGAATGGAGCGTCTATCTCAACGCCGACGACACCGTTGTGATCAATGACCTCGTCATCGCCAGTGGCTATGGCTCGATCTACGCGGTCGGTGGAGACGGAGACCTCGACGCGGAAGACGCCTCAACCCAACCAGTCGACCTCTCCGGACTGCCCCCATGCGAGCCGCCACGACCGATGCCGGCGGCAGTAATGGAAGGCATTCCAAGCGCCGCCATCGCGGCTGAGACGCGGCTCGAGGAGCGAGAAGGGAATCCGCCGACCACGGTTGACGGCAGGGCAACATACTTCACTGAATGGCCGCAAATCCTCGCCAGCAATGTCCCGACCGGTGCCGCGGCAAGCACCGCGCAATCGACGGCCATTCAGGAGACGTTGCGGAGTATGGCCCATTGCTGGGTGCGACCCGAAGGGAATCGTCTCCTTCAGGGTTACTTCACCGATGACTTCTTTCGACGTGGGGTCGCGGCCGAACGGCAGGACGGCTACGCGATGACCTGGCAGATCCAGCCGGAAGAATCGGAGATCAAGAGTTTGCACGCGATCGCATTGGAGGACGGTCGGATCGCGGCCCTGACCTCGATCAACGTGACCCCGAACCTGGTGATGATCTTCGTTCAGCAAGAGGGCCAGTGGGTGATCGACGAGTTGTATAGGATCGTCGACGAGTACAACTTTGGCCCGTTGGGGTAATGTCTCGGCTTATTCGACGAGCGACGTTCCGGTGGCGCTCTCCACGTCGAGATACAGGGTGCAGTCGGGATGCGTGCGCAAGATCGAGGCGGGGCAGGCCGGTGTGATCGGCCCGTTGACGGTCGCGGTCACGGCATGCCGCTTCGCTGGACCCGGCACGACGCACGACAACATCGTGGCAGCAAGGAGCGCCGGGATTGTCATCGTCAGGGCGTGCGTGGGCACGTCGTCCAGCCGGGCGAAGCAGCCATCGTTGACCTGCTGTCGCCGCGATGCCTGGTGGAGCTCGACCAGCCGCACGGTTGCGGGATCGTCGAAGTCGGCAAACGGCGGGTCGTTGAAGGCGAGATGGCCATTCTCGCCGATGCCCAAGCACACAATGTCCAGCGGCGCGGCGCGGAGCAGCGCCGCGTACCTAGCGCACTCGTGCTCTGCCGGATTGCTCCCGTCGATCAGGTGGACGACGCCAGGCTGGATGCAGTCGAACAGCCGCTCGGTCAGATACCGGCCGAAGGCTTGCGGGGCGTCCGGTGACAAGCCGGCGTATTCATCCATGTGAAACGCGGTCACTCGCGACCAGTCAATGCCGGGCGCCCCAGCCAGCGCGTCCAGAAACTCGTTCTGCGACGGTGCGGCCGCGAAGACTATGCGCACACCCGATTGCCGTCCGAGCGCTGCCCGCATCGCCGTCGCCATGTCAACGGCGGCCGCGGCGCCCATGCTCCGCCGGTCGCCGTAGAGGCGCACGCGGAGGCGATCGACGGTGCGCGTTGCGATTGGTTCGAGGTCCGACTGTCCAGTCATGGCGGCTTCCATGGTGAGCGCGGTCGCGACCACCCTATTGCCAGGCAACGTCGCGTTCGCGCAAGAGCGTCTTGAAGGCCGCGGCGGCGGTGCGGAAGCCGTCCGCCCCGCTGAAGCCGCCGAATCTGCCACCCTGTTGGAGGTGGGGTTCCAGCGAGAAGACGCCATCGAATTCTGAATCCCGCAGAGCCGCGATCGCCTCCGGCCATTGACTGTCACCCTGTCCGGCCGGTACCGCCCCGCTCTGCCCCGCGCGGGCATCCTTGACGTGAACGGCGGCGATATATGGCCGCAACATCGCGTAGCTGTCCGTGAACGGCCGAACGCCGCAATGGACGAAGTTGGCGGGGTCCCAGACCGCGCGCAGCGTCGGCGATCCGATCGCGCTGAGGAGGTCGACGCATCGGTCCGGCACGTCGCCGTAGATGCCGCGCTCGTTCTCGTGCACCAGCGTCACGCCGCTGGCCTCGGCCAGCCCGACCAGCTCGGCGAGCCGCTTCAACACCTCGTCTCGATGGCGCGCGGGATCCTCCCCCTCTGGCAGAAAAAAGGAGAAGATGCGGATCGACGAGCACCCGAAATGGTGGGCGATAATCAGCCCGCGCCGAAACGCATCGAGTTGGGGGGCGAAGCTGCCGCCAATGGGGCTCTTGCCGATCGGCGAGGCGATGGCGGCAACCTGGATGCCGTTCCGGTCCAACGCGGCTTTGATTGCCCCAAGTTCGTCGTCGGTGAGATCGAGAACGTTCTTTCCCCAGACGCCGCGCAGGTCAAGGTATTGCATTGACTCGCCCTTGAGCGTCTCGATCTGAACGTCCAGGTCCGGCGAAATCTCGTCGGCAAAACCGGATAGTTTCCACATGGGCGTTTACAGCCTCCGTGCTTATCGTCAAGATGCCGGCATCGCCGATTCCACGTGGGGGATGATGTGCTCCATCCACAGGTCGAGCTGGCGTTGATCGGGCGTCAAGGTGTGGAGAATAAAGTACTGGACGCCGGCGCGCACCCTCGCCAGCAGCTTCTCCACAATCTCGTCTGGCGTGCCGAAGAGGTGCACCTGTTGCAAGTACTCAGGTGACCGCTCGTCGCTCATCACCCGCCCGAATGCCGCCTGTTGTGCCGCGAGCGCTTGAGCGCGGTCGGTCGTCTCGACGACGTGCATGAAATTCTCATGCACAACCGCGACGCTATCCGGATCGCGACCGGCAGCGCGGAGATGCGCTTGCAGCGCCTGCCAGTCGCCGGCGATCTGCTCCGGCGGCGACGTCGGTCGCGGGATCCAACCGTCGTAGCGGGCCACGCGGTCCATCACGGTCTTGGCGAAGCGCGGTTTCTCCGGCGATTGCGGGTCAGCCAACTGGCTGCCGCCACCGATCCAAATTGGCGGGCGGCGCTCGGGAAGCGGCTCGATCGTCACGTTGTCGATCTGGAAATGCTTGCCAGTAAAGCTGACATCCCGTTCGGTCAACAGGCGGTCGATGATTTCCAACGCCTCGTCGGTCCGTGCTCCCCGCACGCTCTTGGTGGTGCCACAAGCCTCAAACTCGGGTCCGTACCAGCCAACCCCCGCGCCGAAGATGAACCGGCCGCCCGAGAGATACTGCAACGTCGCGAGTTCCTTGGCGAAGACGACCGGCTGGCGCAATGGAACGATGACGATGCTGGTGCCCAGTCGAATTCGCGACGTCACCCCCGCGACTAAAGCGTGGGTGATGAGCGGTTCGAGCCAGGAGACACGATAGAACCGGCGCGCGGTGATGACGTGGTCGGTGAGGAAAATAGAATCGAATCCCAACTCCTCGGCGTGCCGGGCAAAATCCTTGATCCCTTGCGCGCGCTCGTAGCCGTCGCCCTCCCAAATGAACGAGGGCAAGAAAACGCCGAACTTCACGATGCCTGCCTTTCCGCGTGGTCGCGTGCTTTCGCCGCTGCAAGTTGGCGCAAGGTCGTCTCGATATACGCGACGGTGCATTCTACGGCTGCCGTGAGCGCGGCCGTGCCCCGCTCGGCGGATGCCTGCTCCGGCCGGCCCCAGACGCCGTCCGGGCAGAGATCAGCCAACGCGACGACGTCGAGATACTCCCGGCTGACTGCCGGCGTGAAGTCGCGCGCCGTGCCCTGGACGAGATCTTCGCGCAGGTGGAGCAAGATCGACGTCGCGACGGTCCCGGCATGGACGTCGTCGCGGCAGCCAGGGCCAAAGATGGCCGTAAGTCGGTCGCTCGCCACGGCGAGCGGTTGGACCCAGACCGTGCTGTGCGCCGGGTGATCGTAGTTGAGCTGCCGGACCGCGGTTTTCACCACGAAGTTGCCGTGGGGCAGCGAAGTCGTCCCTCCCGGCACGCAGTGATTGTTCAAGACGACCGTCTGTTGAACGCCGTGCGCGTGCAGCGACTCCACCGTGTCGCGCACGACGGAGAGCAATGTGTCGGCGGTGAGCCAAAGGGTGCCCGCGAACCCTGCCTGCGAGAGTGACGTCCCGTAAGGGAACGTCGGGAGGAGGAACGCCGGCTCCGGCAACGCTTCCGCCACACGCCGAGCGAGTCCGTTCATTATCACCAGATCCGTCGCCAGCGGCAGATGTGGTCCGTGCTGCTCGATCGCGGCGAGCGGAAGGATGGCCAGGGCCGGCGCCGCGTCTCGGATCTCGACGCTGGTGTTGCGCCAATCAAACATCAGAGGTCCCTGCCGCTGTTGCTCCCTGCTTGCACTGGGCAATTGCCTCGAATGTGTCGTGGACGTAGCGGGCGGTCAACTCAACGTTTCGCTCAGCGGCGCGTCGACCCTTCTCCGCCGACCCCAGGTTCGGACTGCCCCAAACTCCGGCCGGGCTGATGTTGGCCATCACGGTATAGTCGAGAAACTCTCGCCCCACGGCTGGCATGGCATCGACGCGCTCGTCCTTGACCAGCTCCGGGTTAAGGCTGAGCTGGGTCGACGTTTCCCCTTCGCCGGCATGGATCTCTCCGGTGGACTCGAAGATCGGCGGATCGGCCGGCCCGAAATGCGGGGGCATGATGACGGCCAGGTCGGAGTAGGTCAGATTAAGCTCCTGGATCGTCGGCTCCAGCATGAAGTTCCCGCCGTGGCCGTTCATGATCACGATCCGGTGGATGCCTTGTGCCCGCAGCGCCAGCACCAGATCGCGAATCACTTTCGCCAGCGTCTCCGGCTTGAGCCAAACGGTGCCGGCCAGATCGCCGTGGCATTCGCTCATGCTGAACGGAATCGCCGGCAACCAGAAGGCGTCCAGACGTTCGGCGACGCGACGGGTCATGTGCGCGATCCACGACCAATCGGTGGCAACCGGCAGGTGCGCGCCGTGCTGCTCGATGGCGCCCACGCCGAGCACGGCAATCGTTGGTTGTGCCGCCGCGATTTCCGGCGAGGTGCGGTAGACATCGACCAAAGGGATCTCCTTTCACGACTATCGGCGCCGGGCCGGCTATGAAGTCCGCAGCCGCGGATCGAGCGCATCGCGAAGTCCATCGCCGATAAAGTTGACGCAGATCACGGTGAGGGAGATCAGCAAGCCGGGATAGATCGCCACCGCGGGGTTACTACGGAAATAGCGCTGCGCATTCTGCAGCATATTGCCCCACGACGCCTGTGGCGGCTGGATGCCGAAGCCGAGGTAGCTGAGCGCCGATTCGGCCAGGATCGCGCCTGCCACTTGCAGTGTCGTCGCGACAATGATGAGTGGGAGCACGTTCGGCATCACATGCCGCACGATGATGCGGCCGTCTGAGGCACCGCCGACCCGCGCTCCCACGACGTATTCTCGCTCCCGAAGGTCGAGAAATTCCGCCCGGATGATGCGTGCGCTGCCGGTCCAGGTTAACAGGCCCAGAATGAGAATGATGAAGGGCAAGTCGGTCTGTAAGAACGCGCCAAGCACCATCGCTAGCGGGATGAGCGGGATCGAAAGCATCACGTTGATGAGGCCCGACAGGAGCGCATCGATCCGACCGGGGTAATACCCAGCCAGCGCTCCAACTGTTGTGCCAATGACGCTGGAGAGGACGGCGACGGCAAAGCCGACGGTCAACGACACGCGCGAGGCGGCGACTAGCCGGGCCAACATGTCCCGACCGACATCGTCCGTGCCGAGCCAATGCTCACGGCCCGGTCCGTCCAGGATGTTGTAACTGACTTCCTCGGGGCCGTAGGGCATGACCGCCGGCCCGGCGATGGCCAAGAGGACGAGAAGGACTAATACCACCAAGCCGAATAGTGCCAGCCTGTTATTCAGGAGGCGACTCCACCGACCCGCGCCGCCCGTGTGGCGGCGGCCGCCGCTCTCTTTGAGCGTCCGTTCGATTCCTGCTGCTCCGGCCGTGGTCATCTGGCAACACCTACCTCAGCCTGATCCGCGGATCGGCCATGGCATAGCCGACGTCGGCCGCCAGGTTGCCGAAGATCACGAGCACCGACATCAGCATGAAGGCCGCCATGAGGACAGGATAGTCCCGCGCCGTCAGCGACTCGGCCAGGAGCCGTCCCATTCCCGGCCAGGCGAAGACCACCTCGGTGATCATCGCGCCGCCGATGAGCCGCCCGCCTTGCAGTCCGATCAGCGTGATCAGCGGCAGGAGCGCATTGCGCAGGACGTGGCGATAGATCACCATGCGCTCGACCAGCCCCTTGGCGCGGGCCGTTCGAACGTAGTCCTCGCCGACGACTTCCAAGACGCTGGACCGCACGTAGCGACTCCACCCCGCGATCTCAAGTGTCGCGAGCACGAATGCGGGCGCGATCAGATGATGCAGTCGATCCAGCGGATCAAAAC
>JBOGUE010000509.1:0-2293 GCA_050695955.1 Thermomicrobiales bacterium
CACCTTCGAGGTCCTGGTGGCGGCCATCGGGGACGCCCTGGCCGCCATCACCCCGGCCGACGCCCGCGGCTTCTTCGTCCATTGCGGCTTCCCCCTCCTGGACCAAGAATTATGAGATCCGCTCTAGGCCACCCCGTTGATGCTGTCAAGGCCCCAGCGCCCGCTCGAAGGCGATCGTGTCCAGCGCGGCAAAGTTCCGATGCAGCGTCGGATGTGTCAGGTGATTGGGTCTAAGTCATTGCCAGCCAGTCCAGCGTCACCGCGGCCGTCCACGATTGGTCGGCTGAGCCGAGGAGCTCGCCGGTGAAGGGTTCGACGTACTCCGCGAAGCCGACCGCGTGGATCTGATCGAGGGCGGCGCGGCGTAGTTTTTCTGCTCGGGCGGTTTCGCCCGCCCGGCGCAAGGCCCACCAAAAGACCCAGTTGATGACGGGCCAAACCGGTCCGCGCCAGTAGCTGCGGGGACGAAACGCGGGGTCGTTCGGACTGGTGCTCGGCGGCAGCGGCCAACGCAACTCGGGGTGACCAGTGAAGTCGGGCGAGTCGAAGATCGCGAGCAGTGTGGTGCGGCCTTCGCCGTGCAGGCCGCCGGCGACGAGCGGCGCAAAGACCGCGAAAGTCCTAACCGGGATGGCCGCGCCCGCGCGCAGATCGTAGTCGAGGCAAAGACCGCTGCTCAGGTCCCAGCGCGCCTCGAGCCCGCGCCGCCCGCGCGTGATCCAGGCGTCGATTTCTTCCCGATGCCCGTCGATGAGGTTGAGCGCGACGGCGAGATCGCGCAGCGCTTCGTTAGCCGCGATCAGGATGGCGCTGAAGAAAACGTCCTTAATCAGGAAGGGAAGCGTGCGATAGATGGCCGCGTCGTCGTAGTGTTGCTGTTTCATCAACTCGACCAGCCAGAGGTAACGGTCGTATTCCTCTTTCGTCGGCCGCTGCGACGGGTCGGCGACATGCTGGAGATCGAACCGCTGGTAGGGCAACAAATCGCCGACCTCGATCGCGTCCAGCGCCGCGTCCCACCGTGGCGAATTGTCAGCGCTTTCCCATGGGTGAAAGACGGTAACCAATCCCGACCCCTCGGGATCGCGCGCGGTCAGCAGGTAGCGATGCCAGGCGACGAGGCGCGGGAAGAGATCGACCAGCGCCGATCGCACGTCGTCCAACTCGGCTTCGCCGCGCTGCCGGGCAACATTCCAGACGTGGAGGGCAGCGATGGCGTGAACAGGCGGTTGGCAGAGCCCGCTTGTGCGCGGCGACCGCGGTGCGTCCGGCGACAACTCGGCGCAAGCCCACCGGTCCGCGTCGGGGAAGTAGCTGCCGGGCGGCACGTCCGGGTTGAAAACGATGTGCGGCACCTTGCCGGTCGCCCACTGCGCCGCCAGGATCGTTTCCAGTTCTTGTGCCGCGCGGCGAGGATCGAGATGCGCCCAGCCGATGGCGATAAAGGCGCTGTCCCAACTCCATTGGTGCGGATAGAGGCGCGGTGCGGCTTTCGTCCAGCCACCCAGGTCGTTCGCGCGCAGCACACCGGCGGCGCGCTCGTAGAGCGACGAATCCCGGGTAGCCTCGACCATCCCCCGATCTCCTTCCTCAATCGCGGGATCGTACCACCCGTTGTCTGGTCCGTGTCGGATTTAGGTCGTCAGCGCTGCCTCTGCTTCGACTGTTTCGGGCGCGGGTGCTGCTTTCGCTCCCCCGCGATAAAGGTAGCAACTCGCGCGCTGGGCGCCTGCCGGGTACATCGCCGGTCGCGCCTGCCAGCATTGGTCGAAAACGTGCGGGCAGCGCTCGGCAAAGAGGCAGCGGTCGCGCCGGTAGAGCCGGTCGGCCGGAATCGGTTTCCCCGATCCGACGACCGCATCGCCCCACCGCTGATCGGGATCGGGCGAAGGGATCGACTGCAATAAGAGTTGGGTGTAGGGATGCGCCGGTTGGTCCATCACCGTCTCGGCGCGCCCTTCCTCGACCACCCGCCCCCGCGCCATCACCATGATGTCGCCGCCGAGGTAATAGGCGGCTGACAGGTCGTGGGTGATAAAGAGGGTCGAAAGACCGTGCTGCTCCTTGAAGTCGAGCAGGATGTTCATGATCGTCGCTCGCACCGCGACGTCGAGCATCGAGATCGGCTCGTCAGCGATGATCACCTTCGGCCGCAACATGTAGGCGCGCGCCAGCATCACGCGCTGACGCTCGCCGCCACTAAGCTGGTGAGGATACCGTCCGAGTACATCGAGCGGGCGCAGGTTGACCGCCCGCAACGCCTCTTCAATCAGCTCCTGCTTCTCGCTCTTGG
>JBOGUE010000510.1:0-2345 GCA_050695955.1 Thermomicrobiales bacterium
GGCGATCTTTATCGCCCGCGCGTCGTGCGCTCATCGTCGGTTATGGACGTCTGCTAGTTCGCGACGGGGTAGCCGGCCTCGTCCAGCGTTTCCTTGATCCGGCCGAGGGAGACCTGGCTGGAATCGAAGGCGATCTGGATCTGTTTGGTGTCGGCGCTGGCCTGCACCGTCTCGACGCCGGGCAAGGCGCCGACCTCGTGTTGAACCGTGGCAACGCAGTGGCCGCAGGAAATGTCGGGCGCCGTCAACGTGATTTGATCGAGTGTGTTCATGGTGCCTACTTGCTCCTGTTCACTTGAACCAACGATCGTCATTACGACTCGGTCACCGTGATCGTACCGCGCATCCCGGCATCGTAGTGGCCGGGGACGTGGCAGCCGATCACCAGCGGACCGGGTTCGTCAAATGTGTAGATGAGGGTCGCGGTTTCGCCGGCGTGGGCCTCGACCGCGTAGGGTTTGTCACCCATCGCCTCCATGCCGTGGATGTCTGCCATCTCGTTTTCGTGCTCCGCTTGCACCTCCTCATCGCCGATGACTAGCTCGTGCGGCAGTTGTCCGGTATTGGTAAGAACAATCGCGATCGTCTCGCCTTCTTCGACCGTGATCTCACCCGGGTCGAACCGGAACTGGTCGGTTGCGGTGATGACAATCGTGCGGTCCGGCAGGGACAGCTCGGCGGCGTCGGCGCTGCCTCCCACCGACAGCTCGGCGCCGCTCTCCGGCGCGTAGATGAGGGCCAGGGCGCCAATTCCGACCGCGACGACCGCAATCCCGACCAGATAGGCGTACTCGCCGACCCGCGAGGCGAGCGAGGGGTGCAGGATCTCAGCCGCCGACTCCGGGCGTCGGAATCCGCGCAGCCGCAGCGCGTTGGTGACGACGCTGACGCTGCTCATTGCCATCGCCGCCGCTGCCAGCACGGGGTTGAGGAGGACGTCGAAAACCGGGTAGAGCGCGCCCATCGCCACTGGGATGAGGACGACGTTGTAGGCGAAGGCCCAGAACAGCCCCTGCTTGATGACGCCGACCGTTTTGCGCGACAGAGCGATTGAGGTGACGATTGTCCGCAAATCGCCGCCGATCAAGGTAATGTCGGAAGCGGCCATCGCGACGTCGGCGCCAGTGCCGATGGCGATGCCGAGGTCAGATTGGGCCAGCGCGGGTGCGTCGTTGATGCCGTCCCCGACCATGGCGACCGTTTTGCCGTCGCTCTGGAGCGAGCGGACCTTGTCCGCCTTTTCTTCCGGCAACACCTCGGCCAGGACATGCTCAATCCCAACCTGGCTGGCAATGGCGTCGGCGGTGGCGCGGTTGTCACCGGTCAGCATCCAGACGTCGAGCCCGAGGGCCTTGAGCTGGGCCACCGCCTCGCGCGACTCCGGTTTGACCGTGTCCGCGACGGCGATCAGCCCGGCCACTTCCCCATCGACCGCGACGTACATTGGCGTCGCGCCGCCGGCCGCCAGTTCCGCCGCCCGATCTTCCAGCCCGTCGAGCCCGGAAACGGTGTCCGACATCAGCGCTCGGTTGCCGAGTACGACTGAGCGGCCGTCGACCCGCGCTCGGACTCCTCTGCCGGCCACCGCCTCGAATTCGTCGGCAGCGGGGAGATCGAGCCGCTGCTCGTTCGCCCGAGAGACGATCGCCTCGCCGAGCGGGTGCTCCGAACCGACCTCGACGGCAGCAGCCAGGCGTAACAACTCCTGCTCGGAGAGGCCGTTGGTTGCGATGACGCCGGTGACAGACGGCTTGCCACGGGTGATCGTGCCGGTCTTGTCGAGGACAATCGTGTCGATCTTGCGGGCCTGCTCCAACGCCTCGCCACCGCGGATGAGGACGC
The DNA here is from genome assembly GCA_050695955.1 of Thermomicrobiales bacterium. Taxonomy (GTDB): domain Bacteria; phylum Chloroflexota; class Chloroflexia; order Thermomicrobiales; family UBA6265; genus JBOGUF01. The sequence goes on from JBOGUE010000510.1 coordinate 1,843, forward strand.
CGTTCTCGGCGGCTTTCCCGGTGCCGACCATGATCGCGACCGGCGCCGCTAGACCGAGCGCGCACGGGCAAGCGATGACGAGGACCGCGATCGCGGCCTGGAGCGCGTTTGTCACCGCGGGATCGGGGCCGAAGATGAGCCACCCGAAGAAGGTCAACGTGGCCAGGGCGATGACCGCCGGGACGAAGTAGGAGGAGATGGTGTCGGCCAGGCGCTGGATCGGCGCCTTCGAACCCTGCGCCTCCTCGACGAGGCGGACGATCTGGGCCAGCGTCGTGTCGCGCCCAACCTTCGTCGCCCGGAAGAGGAAGCTGCCCGTCTTGTTCAGCGTGGCGCCGATGACGGTGTCGCCCCGTCCTTTCTCGACCGGCAGGCTCTCGCCGGTCAGCATGCTCTCGTCGACCGCCGAGGCGCCCTCGGTGATCGCGCCATCGACGGGGATCTTCTCGCCGGGGCGGACGCGGACGAGGTCGTTGACCTGGACGGCTTCGATCGGGATGTCC
>JBOGUE010000511.1:0-3527 GCA_050695955.1 Thermomicrobiales bacterium
GGGTTGCGCAGAAAGTCGACGACCTCCGTCCACTCTTGCTTCGCTTCGTCCTCGCCCGCGACGTCGGCAAACGTCACCTGCGGCCGCTCCGGGTCGTTCTGCCGGGCGCGGCTACGGCCGAAACCGAAAACGTTCTGCTGACCGCGGGTCATTTGGCGACCCATAAAGATGATCAGCCCGAGGAAAAGGAGGAAGGGCAACGCGCTGAACAGCAGCCCGGTCCAGAGCGATCCACTGCTGCTCTTACCCTCGACCTCGACGCCGTTCGACGTCATCCGGTCGATCAGCTCTTGATTGCCAGACCGGGCAATGGGCGGAATCGTCGATTCCACTTCAGTCACCGGCTCGGCCTGTTCGGCAGCTGTTGTGCCAGCTTCGACGATCCGCTCGTTTTCACTGTCCCAGAGAATGGCTTCGTCGAGGTCGGCTTCGATCTTGCCTTCGGTCACCGTCGCCTTGTCGACGTTGCCAGCGTCAACTTGGGCGAGGAGAACGCTGTAGTCGATCCCGGTACGCCCCTCTTCTTCGTCTGGGGACATGTACTGGTAGAGGTACCAGCCGACAATTCCGATCAAGAGCACCGCGACGACCCAGCTTGGGACGCGAGGCCGCCTCGGTTGAGGTTGGCCGCCTGGGCCGGTCGGTCGCCGGTTCTGATCCCGATCCCCACCCTGCGGCCCACTTAGCGGGTTCCGCGACGGGCGCTTTCCATCATTGTCCTGCATTGTCCGCTTCTGTCCTCGCCCCGCTTCATCGCCGGGCGCAGCCGCCCACGAAAACGCAAGCGGCGCCGTAAGGAATGACCGGCGCCGAGAGACTCGACTCCAAGCACCACGTCGCGATCGACAACGTGCCGATCGATCCTGGGGGAATCCTAGGCCCTTTGCGCCGGTTATGTCTATGGTTTGGCGCGAATTCCGACACAGATGCCGTTTTGGTCCTATTCGTCGTCGAGCGTCAACCGCCAGCCGTGGCTGTAAACCGTGCGCCGGCTGTCCAATGCCTGGCCGATCACTGTCACGCCCGCGGCCTCCGCCACATCGACCGCATCCGCGGTCGGCAACCCGCTCGCCGCGACGACCGGGAACCCCGCGCGCCACGCCTTATAGGCAATGTCCACGGTTACTCGACCGGTCAGACAAAGGACGAGCGCCGATCGCTCCACTCGATGCAGCAGCGACCATCCGACAACCTTGTCGACCGCATTGTGCCGGCTCACGTCGCGGGCAACGATGCACATGCTGCCGCCATCACCGGCGCCGGCATGGTGAAACCCGCCCTGACCCCGTTCAGTCCGAAATCGCTCATATATCCGGCCGATGATCCCCAGCAACTCACCACGCGGAATCGACCATCCCGCGTTGACCCGCCCTTCCTCTTCAACCTGATCTTGGATCTGTCGCGAGTCATGCGGCGTCTGCAATAGCGACCCGTCGAAGCCGGACGCGACGAGCTTTGCCCACCGTTGTCCACCGTCGGTTCCGTCTTCGACCATCAATGACACGCGTTCACCCTTCTCCGAGATGTGTCGTATGCCTGACGAGTCGTCAAAAAACCCCTGGGCGAAAGCCCACCCGACCGCGAGCTCACGGGTCGCCTGCGCCGTGCACAGCAGCATCGCCAAGGGCATGCCGTTCACCTCGACCGTCAGCGCACTCTCTTCAGGCAACTCATCCAGCTCGGGGTGGAAATTAAAGGATCGAAAATCTTCTCGCGTCTCCTTGGGAATCGACCGCGGCTGTTCGGTCCTCCGCATGCGCGTCAGCGGCTCAGTTTCGAACGTGGAGTGAGTGCGCGCGACGAGTGGCGCGGCGTCTCGCTCAGTGCGATGGGCCACCGCCCTGCTCCTAACACGGGGTAAATCAGTCGTTGTCAATTGTGCGGGGAACGGCAGTCAGGCCGGGGCGACCTGTGCCTGCCGGTCACTCTACCACAGGATCAGGAGCGCTTGACGTTCCACCAAGCCGGCACCGCGTACGGGTCATCTTCGCCGTAGGCATATCCCGCCCATTCCACCAACCCGCTATGGCGCATCACCGTCGGAATCACCTGACCGTGGATCACCATCTTGGCGTACCGATCGTCCTCGCCCCATCGTCGCAGCGCTTCCTCGTATGCCGCCTTCGCATCCGGATCGGTCTGCAACACCTCGATGAACTGGACGGTCGTGAACTCCTCCGCGTCTACCCGTCGCAATACATCGAGGATCGCCGGCGTCATGAATCGAATCAGCTCGTCGACCAGTTCCGGTTTGCCCAAACTACCAGCTTCGTCCATATGGTCAACTCTCCACGCTCTCTACGCTGAGTTCCTGTCAATCAGCGCGGTCGCCTCGTCTCAGGACCGCGTAGCTCTCGTACCGTTCGCGCGAGATCGTGCCGGCCTCGACCGCCTCCAACACGGCGCAGCCCGGCTCATGCAGATGTGTGCAATCGTGATAGAAGCATGTGTCGAGGTATGCACGAAACTCCGGAAAACACGAATCAATCGCTTCGGGCGCGACGCCGTGCAGCGCCAGCGAGCGAATGCCCGGCGTGTCCGCAACGTAGGTATCCGGGCCAACCCGGTAGAGTTGGGTGGCCGTGGTCGTGTGGCGACCCTTCCCAGTCGCCGCCGAGATGCCGGCGATTGCCCGCGACTCCTCCGGGTGCAGCGTGTTGAGCAGGCTCGACTTCCCAACGCCCGAAGGTCCGGCAATCACCGTCACATTGCCAGACAACTTCGCCCGCAGTTCGTCTAATCCCTCGCCAGTCGCCGCGCTGAGGAAGATCACCGGATAGACCTCGCGATACGCGCCAAACGTCGCCTCGGCGAGACTTCGCCCATCATCGGTGGTCACATCCAGGTCCATCTTGTTGACGCCGATGAGCGAGGGAAGCTCCCGCGACTCGGCCAAGATGAGGAAACGATCGAGCATCCGGCGGTGTGGTTCGGGCTCCCGCACCGCGAAAAGGAAGAGCGCCTGATCGGGGTTGGCTAGGATGACTTGCTCGACGTCCTGCGTGAGCCGGGCCAAACGGGCCAACACGCGCGACCGCGGTTCGACCGCTTCGATTACGCCCTCGCCTTCGCCGACGTCGGTCACCCACACCCGATCGCCGACCGCTACCAAATCGGTCCGTCGCCGCTCGCGTTTGAAGCTACCCTTGAGGGTCGCCAGCAGCACGCGCGGCTCGTCGCGCAGCTCGCTCGCGAAAAACTTCCCAAATGCTCGCACCACAACCGCGGGCATTGCCGCCGCGGAGACAGTGTCTTTCAGCGACCAAGGATCGTCGGGATCCGCATGGCGCGGATTCCGGTTTGCGACCTTCTCCAGGGGCCTCAACCAGTCGCCTCGTGCGTTGACGTGTCATCGAAGATCATCGTCGCTGTCCCCGTGATGTGCGGCTTTCCCTCGCAGACCGCAGTCTAGCCTTCACGGTCCGTGCACGCCACGGCCCGAGTCGATTCCCCAAGGAGTGAAAAATCCCGCGCGAAATATTGAGTATCTGCACGCAAACTGATGGTAGAATGTCCGCAACCCGGAT
>JBOGUE010000512.1:0-4697 GCA_050695955.1 Thermomicrobiales bacterium
GGGTCAGGAAGGTCGTCACGTCGTGGAAGACGTTGGTGTGACTGATCAGCTCTTCCAGGTTCGGCGTCGCCGGAGCTGCACCGAACTGCTGGGCGAAGGCGAAGAGCATCGGATTGCCGGGGTTCGATTCGCGGGCCGCCTCGACGAGTTCAGCGGTCCACCCCTCAGTCTCGGCCGCGTTGACCAGTCGCTCGACCAGTTCCCTCAGGTTGTCGCCCAGCGCGATCTCGTCGAGTGACCGATCGAGCCCGGTCCGCACCATTCGCCGCAACCGGCCAAGGGACGGAAAGGCGTCGAGGAGAGCGTCGGTCAATTGCTCGTACTGCTCGCCCGTAAGTTTCATGGCGCCCTCGAGACGCTCATCCGCCGGCTGGACGCGCGACGATGGATTGTTCCTACACCGTTGCCCGCACCGCCCCGTTCACCACCATCCCCGCCGCTAAGCAATGATTCATTCTATCAAACGAAACAAGCCGCCTACTCCACCACGAACCGCTCGCGCTCGCCCAACGCCAAATGCGGAATCCCCTCCCCGTCGGGCAGCAAGCACACGATGCCATAGGCGCCGGGCTCCAGATCGACCAGCACCAGTTCGGCCCGCTCGCCCGCCGGGATCGTGACCTGGCCGGCGAAGTCGATGCCCTCCGGCAAGCCGGGACCGGGCGTGGTCAGCAGGTCGTCGGTGCGCGTGCCCCCTCCGAGGCGCACGACAAGCAACTCGTGCTCTTCCTCACCCCCGTTCTCGCCTTGCAGCACGACTGCCGTCCCCGATACCTCCTTGACGTCGAGGTTGACGTCGTACTCCCGCAGCTCCACGTTGATCGCCGTGGCGTCCGCCGGTGGGGCGACCGCCAGCGCCCGCTCAGCGTCGAGCTGATAGAGCGAGGCGCCCTCCGCCACCGGCGTGGCCGCCGTCGGCGAAACGAAGGAGAAGTCCCATCGCGCGTGGATGAGCTGGTTGCCGAAGATGTAGAGGACGTCGGCGTTGGCCCCGCCCGGCAGGGCACGTACCTCGCTCACCGCGACGATCTGCACCGGAATCACCGATAGCGACGCCGCCAAATCCAAGAATTGAGCGCGGGAAAGGCGTCCGCCGCCGGTGTAAGTCTCGCCCAGATAGTTCCCGGTCACCAGTTGGGTCACCGTCTCCCAATCACCGGCGGTGAGGCACGCCGCGATGGCGCGCGCCTGGCGCTCGATCTCGGCGGCCGTCTCCTCGTCAGCCGGGACGCCCGGCGCCGAACTCGCCGCCGGCGTGCCTACCGGTCTCGCGATGGCGGGTGTCGCGCTCTCGCCGCTCGAGGCAACCGCGCAGGACCCGACCGCCTCTGCCTCAGCCTCAGTCTCAACCTCCGCGGCGGGCGTCCCGGCCTCTTGCACCTCCTGCTGGCGCGCCGTCGCCGGCTGAAACCCCATCATTCCCGCGGTCAACGCGCCCAGGATCGCCAGAGCAGCGCTCAGCCGCACGCCGCGCTCCCGCCAACCAGCCCCGCCAGCTCCGCCAGCTCCGCCAGTTCCTAACGTCGCTCGCCGGCGCTCGTCGCGCTCGCTCGTCCCGTGTACCTTCACTGTCGGCCCCTCGGTGTCGCTCGTCGCCAACACAACGCAATCCACCCCTCGTCCCATCGCGGGACAGGTAGGCCTCCGATTGTAGCCGACCCGCTGCCGCAAAAGCGGACACAACTCCCCGACTATACTCACGGGAGTCTGGGTGCTGCCGCCTAACGCCTAACGCCTAACGCCTCATTCGGGAGTGACCATGGACTTCGGAGCGGAGAACGGCCACCAGCCGCACGAGCACAACGCGGAAGAATGGGCCGAGCTGATGGCGCGCACCGTCGCCCACCTCGCCGCCCAACTGACGATGACCCAGGTCCGCCTGCGCGCCCTCGGCACCGAGCTATCCGAAGGCGGCGGCGTCGACCGCGCCGCGGTCCAATCCCGTGTCCGCGCCATCGCCGCGGCCGAAACCGGCGTCTACCTCCGCGAGAACCTCGGCGAAGCCCTCGTCGACGTCATCGACGTCGAATCCCTCGAAGCCGACATCGTCGCCTTCCTCAACGCCGAATAGGGGTCAGATCCTAACCCCTATTCGGCGTCCCAGCCGGTCAGCACGTCGGCGATCTCCGACTGCACCGTTGCGATCTGCACGGCCAGGCGATCGTCGTTCAAAACGAACTCGTCCCACAGTCGCCGCAACGCGGAGGTTCCGCCCGCATCGTAGACCTGTTTGGCCGCGACGTGGAACCGGCTCTGATACCAGCCGTAGGCCATGGGGCCGACACCGGCGTAGAGCGCTTCGAACGCGCCGAGTGTGTGGTGGGGGAAGCGATCGGGCGCGATCCCGGCCAAGACCCGCGGAAAGGTTTCCAGCACCTGCAAGCAGTCCGGTTCGACCTCGGCCACGTAGGCGTGGAGGCAGAGGTTGACGAAGATCTCCTCCATCCAGCGCCGTGGGAACCGGTAGGGCGTCTGGTCGTGGAACTGGTGGGCCAGCTCGTGCACGGTGAGCAGGTCGAAGAAGGGCGAGAGGTCGATCGCCCCGTCCGCCGTGCCGTAGACGGCCTGGAGCGTGGGCATCTGATCCGGCCGCGCTTCACGGATCAATCCCGCGAATCCATGCCAAAAGCTGTTCAGCTCCCCCGCGATAACAAGGTTGCCGTGCGCGTAGTTCGGCATGCCGTAGAGGGGATGCGACGCCCGGCCGCCCCAGTCGCCGGGGGAGAGCACGAGCAGCACGAAGGGTGGCGCGAATCCCAGCGTGTCGCTCAGGAAGCGATGCGCACGGTCGCAACGCGCGGCCATCATCCCGGCTTGCTCCTCGAGACCGGCACTGGCCAGAACCGAGAAGGGGAACCCGGCCACTGGCCGCAATCCGCCGTGCCTCGATACGTCGATCATGGCCGACTCCATCGTCCTCACGAACCGTCCTGCTGCGCCATCATCGCGGCGGCGTTGCGCATCGCGACCTCAATCGTCTTCTGGTACTCGCCCTTCGGGCTGAAGAAGATCCCCTCGGTCTCCTCGTCGTAGACGGTGGTATGACCGGGCGCTAGGTAAAAGGCGTCGCCCGCGTTCACGACCTCTTCCCGATCGGCGTACCGGACGCGCATGCGGCCCTTGGTCACATAGCCCCAATGCGGGCACTGGCAGCGGTCGTCCGGCAGCCCTTTGAAGAGGAAGGCGGTATCGAGTCCGGCCGGATGGCTCTCCAGCGTCATGGTCATTTCGCCCCAATCGGCCTCACGCATCGTCGTTCCACCCGCCTCGACTACCACCGGCACATCCTGTTTCGATCCACGCATCTTCGTCCTCCTCAGTCCTTCGTCCAAGTCCAGTGCCGCTGCCTATGCGGCGTCCCTGACCCCTAACTTCTGACTCGCAACTCCGCTGATCCCTGCAAGGAATCGCCGCACGATGTCGGCGAAGACCGCCGGTTGCTCGACGAACGGGAAGTGACCGGCTTCCGGCATCACCATGAGGTCCGCGTGCGGGACTCCGGCCGCAATGACCTGGCTTGCGCTCGGTGGTGTCAGCCAATCCTGTTCACCCACCAACACCAGCGCCGGCACGGCGATTTCGCGGAGACGAGACCGAAGATCGTAGCTGGCGGCGAGCTCGCCGAAGTACTTGTGTGCCACCTCCGGTGTGAAAGTGCTTCGTGCCCACACGCCCTCGATGGCGTCGAAGTTGGCGGGGTTGCCGGTATAGGCCGGCGCCACCAGGCGAGTGAACTCGGCCATCGCTTCGTCGGAGAAGTCACCGCCGAAGACGCGCTCTGCTGCCGCCCGCGAGGCCGCGCCGTAGCGCGCTTCGATGATCGCACCGGCGTCGCTGGTGTCGGCCGTTGCGGCGGCCGTATCGACGAGGATCAGCGATGCCGCGGTGTCTGGGTGCCTGATCGCCAGGTGCAAGGCAACGAAGCCGCCGTACGAGTGGCCCAGGACGACTGGGCGCGCGATGCCGAGCGCCCGGCAGAATGCCGCCGCGTCGTCGGCCATCTGCTCGGGGGTACACGTCTTGATCGGCGCGCGGGCGGATTGGCCTTGCCCTCGTTGGTCGAGATAGATGAGCTGGACCGTGTCGGCCAGCAATGACAGGAACGGCTTGAAGCCGGTATGGTCGAACCCAGGTCCGCCGTGCAGCAACAACACGGTTGGTCGCTCACGCATTGTGTGACCATTGGGAACCAACCCACCCCCATCGACGTCGAAGTACAACTCGGTGTCATTGACTGTGATGCACCTGGCCTTCTGCCTCCCGCCTACTCCGTTGCAAACCGAAACGCGAGCGTGAAGTTGCCGCCCGGCACGGCGATCTCCGGCGAGATCTGCAAGACGGTGTTGTTCGCCCCGCGCACGGTCTGGACGACCTCGCCCCGCGCCCCGGCGTACCGGCCGTGGCCGCCCGCGATCGTCCGCGTCAACTCGCCGGTCTGCTGTTCGAGGCCGACGGTCACCAACGCGTCGGTGACCTCCTCCAGCCGGCCCGCGGTCGCGGAGAGACCATCGCCGAGCAGGATCTGGACGGTCGACGAGACGATGGTCGCGCCCGGCTCGGCGGTGGCGACGTCGGCCAGGAAGACCCCCTGGCAGATCCAGCGCCCCATCGCCCCGGCTTGCTCAGGACCGGTCAGCCCGGCCTCGATCGTGCCGCCGGGATAGACGCTGCCGACGACGAGGAAGATGGTCCCGATC
>JBOGUE010000513.1:0-3975 GCA_050695955.1 Thermomicrobiales bacterium
CTCCCCCACCGCGCGGCACGTCGTTAGTCTGGGGCGACTGGCGTGCCGCGCCCCCATCTTTTGACTCCTTCTCCCAACGCATGCGGCGGATTTCCCAGCGTTGAAACGCCGGGCTGAACCTACCTACAGAAGTCCCGCCGGGACTGTGGCGATCATCGGTCGTTTCCACAGCCTCGGAGGTTGAACTTGGCGTTGAAGTGCCGGGGAAGCATTCTTACACGGCAAGCGTGTTAGCGGTGACCGGCAGGCCGAGGAGGCGCGCGAAAAGGTCGCCAACCGGCTCGGCGAGACCGGTGGTGAAGAAGGAAAGTGAGCCGGGTGTTTCCGTGACTCGGAGCAGCGACGCGGCGGCGAGTACGTCGCGGGCGCGGCGGGCGATCGCCTCTCCGCTGTCGATGACCGCGACGTCCGGCCCAGTCACGCGTTCGATGATCGGACGCAGGAAGGGGTAGTGTGTACAGCCGAGGACCAACGTATCGACGCCCGCGCGCATGAGTGGCTCGACCAAGGGCACAACCGCGCGTTCGGCCTCCGGGCCGGAGGTGCGGCCAGATTCGACCAGGTCGACCCAGCCCGGAGCCGGGACCAGGCGCACATCCGCGCCGTTGCCGTGGCGCGCGACGAGATCGGCCAGTCGCTGGCCGGCGACGGTGCGCGGCGTCGCCAGGACCGCGATGCGGCCGGTTCGCGACCGCTTGACGGCAGGTTTGACGGCCGGCTCCAGGCCGACGATCGGGACGGCGCATTCGACACGCAAATCGTCGATGGCGACTGAGCTGGCGGTATTGCAGGCGACGATAATGAGCTTCACCCCTTGGCGGGTCAACTCGCCGGTGATCGCCAGGCCGCGGGTCAGAATCTCTTCCGGAGTCCGCGAGCCATAGGGGCAATAGGCGCTGTCGGCGAAATAAATCAGATCTTCGGCTGGCAGCAATTGACGGACCTCGCGTAGCACGCTGAGGCCGCCGAGTCCCGAGTCGAAAATGCCGATGGGCGACGCCGGACTTGCGAGCGTTGTCATACCGTCATCGTAGCGGGCCATGCACATGGTCGGCAAGACCAGACGAGTACCGAGCGCCGAGTGCCCAGCTGGTTGCGAACGATCCAGGCCGATCATGCCGCTTTGGTTGGGATCGATCAATGACGCTCGGAGGACAACTGGGCACTGGGCACTGGGCACTGGGCACTCGGTCGGGCGAGGGTTGCGCGGAAGTAGGTAGTCATGCGGACGAGACCGTCTTCGAGGGCGACGGTGGGGCGCCAATCGAGGAGACGGGTCGCCTTGGAGATGTCCGGTTGGCGGCGTGTGGGGTCGTCGGTCGGGAGCGGTTCGAAGACGATCGCAGAAGATGATCGGGTCACCTGGAGGACGACGCCAGCGAACTCGCGAATCGTGATTTCGGCCGGGTTGCCGAGGTTGACAATCTCCCCCGCGAGGCCGTCGCTTGCCATGAGGGCGATGAGACCAGAAACCAGGTCGTCAACGAAACAGAAGGAGCGCGTTTGAGAGCCGTCGCCGTAGATCGTGAGCGGTTCGCCACGCAGGGCCTGGACGCAGAAGTTCGGCGCTACCCGGCCGTCGCCCGGCTTCGAGCGTGGGCCGTAGGTGTTGAAAATGCGGGCGATGCGGGCGTCGAGTCCATACTGGCGGACGAACTCCATGGTCAGGCTCTCGGCGAAGCGCTTGCCCTCGTCGTAGCAGGATCGCGGGCCGACCGGATTGACGTTGCCCCAGTAATCTTCGCGCTGTGGATGGACGAGCGGGTCGCCGTAGACCTCGGAAGTGGATGCTTGGAGCAGCCGTGCGCCGTCGCGTCGTGCTATCTCGAGCACGTTCAGGACGCCGAGCGAGTTGGCAAGATGGGTCTCGATGGGGTAGCGGCCATATCCCCGCGGACTGGCTGGGCTGGCCAGGTTGAAGATGCGATCCACGCGACGGTCGGTCATCTCGGGCGGAAAAGGATGAGTAAGATCGTGCTCGTGAACCGTCAGTTGCGGGTGGTCGTTGCGGTGGCGCAGGTTGGCGACGTCGCCGGTGATGAAGTTGTCGACGACGGTGACGTCGTGCGCGGTGTCGAGCAGGCGGTCGACGAGGTGGCTGCCGATGAACCCGGCGCCGCCGGTTACCAGAATATGCACGGTCGGATGATCCCTGTCCGCGAAAGGCCTGTCGGTCTTGACGTCCGAATGGTAATCGACGCGGCAGCCCGCGGGTCGGCTTTGGCGCGGCGTTGCGTGCATACACGATACTGCGGCGAGAGGACCGGCGATGCCGGAGCGATGCCGAGACAGGACGGAAGCTCGCGCAATGACCGAAATCGATGGCCATCCGCCGGAGGCGACGAGGGTCGTAGTGACCGGTGGCGCCGGCTTTCTCGGGATCAATTTGATCCGATATCTCTTGGCGAAGGGAAGGGCGGTCACCTCGCTCGACATCGCGACGTTTGATTATCCGGACGTATGGGGACGGGTTCGCGTTATCCAGGGCGATATCCGGGACCAAGCGGCCGTTGCCCGGGCGCTGGATGGCGCGTCCGCCGTCGTCCATTGCGCGGCGGCGCTGCCGCTCTATCCGCCCGACGATATCTTCACGACCGACGTCGTCGGCACGCGGATTGTCCTCGACGGCGCCCGGCAGGCGGGGATACGGCGGGTCGTGCATATCTCCTCGACGGCGGTCTACGGGATTCCGGATCACCATCCGCTGCACGAGGACGACCGGTTGGTGGGGGTCGGCCCGTACGGCCAGGCCAAGGTGCAGGCCGAGATGGTCGCCCTCGAATACCGGGCGAAAGGGCTCACGGTGCCGATCCTGCGGCCGAAGTCGTTCATCGGGCCGGAGCGTCTTGGCGTCTTCGCCCTCCTCTACGACTGGGCGTTGGACGGGCGGAACTTCCCGGTCATCGGCAGCGGTCACAACCGGTATCAACTGCTCGACGTGGAGGATCTCTGCGAGGCGATTTGGCGCTGCGTGACGCTGCCGGACGAGACGGTGGATGACACGTTCAACGTCGGCGCGGCGGAGTTCGGGACGATACGTGCGGACTATCAAGCGGTACTCGACGCGGCCGGGCACGGCAAGCGGATCATCGGTTTCCCGGCGGCGCCCGCGGTGTGGGCATTGCGCGGCTTGGATAAACTTGGCGTGTCGCCCCTCTACAAATGGGTCTACGAGACGGTGGGGAAGGAATCGTTCGTCTCGATCGAGCGGGCGCGCGCGACGCTGGGTTGGGAACCGAGGTATTCCAACAAGGATGCGCTGCTGCGCAACTTCGCATGGTACCAGGCGAACCGGGCGACGTTCGCGGGCGAGTCGGGGATCAGCCACCGGGCGCCGTGGAAGCAGGGGGCGCTTGAGGTGTTGAAGCGGGCGTTTTGAGACGAGGCGTTAGGCGTTAGGCGTCAACCGTCAGCAGGCAAGAACGTCATGTTGAGCCGCCCCTCTGTCATGTCAAGCCGAGCGTCGGAGTCCCGGAGTCCCGGAGTCCCGGAGTCCCGGAGTTCGTCGCGGCATGTGGCACTCATGTGCGACGTCTCCCATGAGAGGCAGATTCCTCGATTCCTCGGAATGACAAGGGAGAGGGCTTGGCACAGGCGACGGGGGCGCTCGGCATGACGAGGTACGGGCGCTCGGGCTAGCAGTTGGCGGCGAGTAGTTGGAACTCTTTGGGGGCTGGGTACGATGCGACCTCGCCTCACTGGTAGGCGCGTGGCACGACGAGCGGAGATCGAACAAGCGGCGCATCAATCGCGAGTTGTTGCCGGCGGCAAGGTCGCGGCGTTGGTGCGGGCGATGCGGCCGCTGCAATGGACGAAGAACGGGCTGGTATTTGCCGCGCTCGTCTTCGACCAGCACGTTTTCGAGGCGGCGCGGCTGCTTGAGAGCGTCGTGGCGGCGCTGGTCTTTTGCGCGGTCAGCAGCGGCGTCTACCTCGTCAACGACGTGCGCGATGCGGAGCACGATCGGCTGCATCC
>JBOGUE010000514.1:0-4896 GCA_050695955.1 Thermomicrobiales bacterium
GCGAAAGGATAGCACTGTGGTCGGCGCTGGTAAAGCGCGGCGGCGATGAACCGAGGTGGCGAGAATTCTGTCGCCGGCATTCGGAGCGCCGCCTCTCCGATGTGCCGCGCGCTCTCCTTTATCTCGCTGAGCTTCGGAGTCTCGGAGTCCCGGAGTCCGTCGAGGCATCTGCCTCTCATAAGGGACGTCACTCGAGAGAGCCAGATCCTTCGACGCTCAAGATGACGGAAAGGGGGTGCTCAGGATAATGAGCGAGGTGCGAATAGGACGGCGGAGGGGAGTGAATGACGTTGGGCGGTAGACGATTGGGATGGGGAGGCGGATAATCGGGCAGGTTGGGTTGCGGCGTGTCGGAGGCAAGGGGCGGAGGAGGGTCGATGCTCGTGCGGGTCATCGCGTATGTCGTTGGAAGCACGGTGGCCGTCTTGGCCATGGGGACCGTGCTCGGCGACGACTTTGTCTCCTACGACAATGCTACGGCCGTCCTCATCTTCGGCGTCGCGCTCGGGTTGCTGAGCACCTTTATCAAACCCATTCTCGATCTGCTGACGCTGCCCCTTACCTGCCTCACGTTTGGGCTGTTTGCATTGGTGGTGAACGCGGCGCTTTTTGGGGTGGCCGCTTGGATTTCGCCGGGACTCGACGTCACTTTCTGGGGCGCCGTCATTGGCGCGGTGGCCACAAGCATTACTGCCGGCGCGATCTTTTCGATAGTCGATGAACCATGACGGAGGCGGAAGGCGGACAACGACGATGAAGCCGCCTTCCGCCTTCCGCCAAACGCAGAAAGGGAGAAACCTTGACCAGCCAATCAGTGCCGGAGGGCGTGTTTGCGCCGGTGGCGACGACGTTTGGGGCGGATGGCGAGCTCGACCTGGATGCGTTTCGAGGCAACATGGAGGTCTATGCGAGGTCGGCGTTGGACGGGGTTGTCCTGCTGGGGTCGAACGGCGAGTACGCCTCGCTTGACGGCGAGGAGAAGGTGCGGCTGATCGAGGCCGGCGTGCGGGCGATCGACGGTCGCAAGATCGTGATGGCGGGGACGGGAGTCGAGTCGACGCGGGGCACGATCGCGCTGACGCGGCGAGCGGCGGCGCTGGGGATCGACTACGCGCTGATCGTGACCCCGTACTACTACAAACCACGCTACGACCACGCGGCGTACCTGGCGCACTATCAGGCGGTGGCTGACGCCTCGCCGGTCCCAATCGTGATCTACATCATGACCGCGTACACCGGAGTGGACTTGGCGAGCGCGCTGGTGGCCGAGCTTTCCGCGCACGCTAACATCGCGGGGATCAAGGACTCGGGCGGCAACGCGCCGAAGGTGGGCGAGATGGTGTCCGGCGCGGCGAACGGCTTTGGCGTCCTCGCCGGGTCGGCCAGTTTCCTTTACCCGGCGTTTTGCCTGGGCGCGACTGGAGGCATCCTAGCGCTGGCAAACGTCGCGCCCGCCCAATGCAAGCAGATCCAGTGCCACTTCGACGGCGGGGACCACGAGGCGGCGCGGCAACTCCAATTCCGGATGCTGGCGCCGAACGCGGCGGTCACCTCCCGCTTCGGCATTGCCGGGTTGAAGGTGGCGATGGATGCGGTCGGGCTTCGGGGCGGGTTGCCCCGTCCGCCGTTGCAGCCGCTTGGCGAAAAGGACGCGGAAACGGTCCGCGCCATCCTGCGCGAGGCGGGCATTGGACCTATCGCCTGAGCCTGAGCCTGAGCCTGGCGCCTTCGCCCTGACGGACCAGCGGTCGTTCGACGCGCCCTTGACGATCGGCGTGCTCTCGGATACGCACATCTACGCGCACGGGCAGCGGACGATGCCGCCGGAGATCCCCGATCTGTTCCGCCGGTTTGCGGTCGGATTGATCCTGCATGGCGGCGACGTGAGCACGGGACAAGTGCTGGCGGAACTGCAAGCGATCGCGCCGGTCCTGGCGGTGCAAGGAAACAATGATCCATCACTGCGGTCGATGCTACCGTTGATGTTGCGGTTTTCGGTCGGTCGATTCCGTTTCCACATGGTGCATGGGCACCACCTCGGAAAGACGGCGCGCTCGACCGCACTGCAGCTGGCCGGCGCGGTCGACTGCGTCGTCTATGGTCACAGCCACATCCCGAAGTTCGAGGAAGAGAGCGGGACGATCCTCTTCAATCCCGGTTCCGCCACCGATCGCCGCTGGCAAGAGCACTTCGGCGTGGGCCTGATCCACGTTTCGGCGGATGGAATCAAGCCGGAACTGGTGCTGTTCAAGGACCCGCGGCACTTGGTGAACGTGAAGCCATGAGGGCGGGAAGGCGGAAGGCGGCAATGGGTTGTCGTTGACATCCGGTACCTGGCGTGGAGACGCCGGGACCAGCCGAAGAAGCCCCGCCGGGACTGTGGCAATCAACGTACCATCCACAGCCTCGGAGAGACCACAAAAAAGACCTCACTATCTATTAAGCCACTGTTCTTGGGCCAAAATGGGACTCAGATTTCTTTTATAGTTCATCTTCCTATGTATTCATTAATGACGGATGATGAGTTCGTCAGGTAGTGGCCGTATACTTGATCGAGCGTGAAGGGACGGGCAGCCCTGACCCTCCAACCCCCACTCTCGCGCACGGGAGAGGGGTGGCGCGATAGCGCCGGGGTGAGGGCCGCACCACAAGAGGGAGCAGACACCGCCGTGAAGAGCAATTTCCGCCTGCCTGGACCGACGCCGTTGCCACCGCACGTGGTGGCGGCGATGCAACGGGAGATGATTCCGCATCGAGGCGGTGGGCTGAGCGAGCTCTTCGCGTCGATTCTGACGCGGACGAAGGAGATCCACCGCACTGACGGCGACGTCTTCCTCTGGCCGGCCTCTGGTTCCGCCGGGTGGGAAGTCGCCATCGTCAACTTGCTCTCGCCCGGTGATCCGGTGTTGGCCGTGGTCACGGGCAACTTCGGCGAGCGGTTCGCGCAGTTTGGCGAGATGTTCGGGCTTGATGTCCGCCGGCACAACGTCGCGTGGGGCCATGCGGTGACGCCCGCGGCCTTGCGCGACGCACTTGACAGCAACCCGGACGTGCGCGCCGTCTTCATCACCCACAACGAAACGTCGACCGGCGTCACCAACCCGTTGCCAGAGCTGGCGGCGGTAGTGCGAGACCACGGGGCGCTGGTATTGGTCGACGGCGTCAGCTCCGTGGCCGGGTTGCCGTTCCACTTGGACGACTGGGGCGTCGACTTCGTTCTCTCCGGGTCGCAGAAGGCGTGGATGGCGCCGCCGGGGTTGCTCATCGCCGGGTTCGGTCCGCGCGCCTGGGATGCCTACCAGCGATCGACCTTCCCCAAGTTCTTTTGGGACATCCAAGCGGCGCGGAATGCTGCCGCCCGCGGAATGACGCCGACAACACCACCGCTCACCCTCCTCTACGCCTTCGACGCCGCCCTCGACTTGATCCTGGACGAAGGTATTGTCCAAGTCTGGCAACGGCACCTCGATCTGGGTGAGCGCACACGAGCGGGCGTGCGCGACCTCGGCTTGTCTCTGCTGGCCGATGGGCCGCACGCGTCCGGCACCATCACTGCATTCCTGACGCCGGAAGGCGTGACCTCCAATGAGATCGTCGATGCGCTGCGCCGGGACCATGGCATCACCGTCGCGAGCGGCCAGGCCCACCTTGCCGAGACGGTCGTCCGCATCGGCCACATGGGTTGGGTGGACGCCGATGATATCGACAACGCCATCGCCGGCTTGCGGTTAGTGATGTCGGCGTTGACCGCGGGCGAGGTGGCAGGAGTTGGGGCACGGAGGTAAGCCACGAATCGGCCTCCTAACCCCCAATTCTGGAGGAGTACGAGAGCCGGACTCGGCGCCCGTTGCCTCCTCCCAGAATTGCGGGGAGACGATAGGCGACCCGCCCTCGTCCGTCTCCTCCCCAGAACTTGGGGTCGGAGGGGCCGAGTTGCCTCGCTTGCGTCCCCTTGCATGCGTTCGGTATACTCGCACGACAGTTCTCTCCAAGCGGTGGGTGGTCTTGACGGCCCGCGTTGAGGGGAGAACCCACGCATGTCTTATCGGCGTTTAAGGATGGTGTATGGACGGCACGGACGTTAGCGAGCGGGTGGAGGCGACACCGCACGTGGAGGCGAATGCCAAGGTGGAGGAGACTCCCCAGGTCGACGCCGAAACGCAGGCGGAAGCCGAAACTCCGGGGGACAGCGACGCCCCTCAGGCGGAAGTCGAAATAGAGGCGGAAGCCGAGGTTGCAACTGCTGAGGTCGCCCAAGCCGTCGACGCCACCCAGGTGGACGCCGAGACGCAAGCGCAAGCCGAGGTAGGCGCAACCGCTGAGGAGGCCGATGAGGCCCCCCAGGCAGAGGCCGAATCGGAAGCGAACGCCGAGGTGAGCGCAACCGCCGAGGAGGCTGAGGAAGCCCTTCAAGCGGAGGCCGAGACGGAAGCGCAAACCGAGGTCGGCGCAACCGCTGAGAAGGCCCCGCTGGCGGCCCCAGAGGCAGAGGTGCTCGACGGCGCTTCGCTCATGGAGCAGTTCCTCAGCGATCCTACCCACGACTACAAGTCACTGAAATACGGCGACGTCATCGATGGGACGATCATGCGCATCGACCGGGACGAGCTCCTGGTCGACATTGGATCGAAGTCGGAAGGCATCGTCCCGTCGCGCGAGTTCTCTAGCCTCAACAATGAAGAAAAGCACGCCCTGACGATTGGCGAAAACGTGCTCGTCTTCGTCGTCCAGGCCGAAAATCCGGAAGGGCACCCGGTCGTCAGCATCGACCGCGCCCGCCAGGAGAAGAGCTGGCGCCGCCTGCAAGAGCTCTACGAGGCGAACGAGGTCATCGAAGCCGAGGTCACCAACTACAACAAGGGTGGTCTCCTGGTGAACCTCGACGGCGTCCGCGGC
>JBOGUE010000515.1:0-4613 GCA_050695955.1 Thermomicrobiales bacterium
GGTGCCGGCCGCCGAGCGTCCGCGCGCCAATGCGCAAAACGCATCGCGTTCGGAACCAGTCAGCCGAAGTCCGCCGGCCAGCAACTGGACGGTGTCGCGTCGCGGTCGATGGATCGTGCCGCGCTCCAGATCGCTGATCAGGCGCGCGCTGACACCGGCCTGTTCTGCCAACTCCTCCTGCGTCTGGTCTGCCGCGACGCGCAGGCGTTTGAGGAGATGACCGAAGGCCGAGGGCGGTTGGCGAGTCCTGGTGTCGTTGGCCATGACCATGGCGCACGCCTCTTGCAGCGGAGGATATTGTCAAGCCTGTTCCCAAGTAAATCGTACCACGGCATCGTGCTGATGGCTCCGGCAAAGCCCTGTTCGACTGCGTAGCTACCTCCCAAAGCTGTGACCCAACGTGTGAGCTCGTTTCGTGGAGGTTTCGGACTAAATACGACAGGCTGAGATCACGACGATTGCTCGGACCGGATGAGGATGGTGAGGCCCCCAATGATCGACCGTACCTTGACCGCGGCGGCGCCACTTAATGCCGCGGCCATCCGCGCTGACTTCCCGATCCTGGCGGCATCGGCGCGGGACGGCAAGCCGCTCACCTTCCTCGACAGCGCCGCCAGCTCGCAAAAGCCGTCGGCCGTCATCGACGCCCTCGACGATTACTATCGCCGCTCAAATGCCAACATCCATCGGGGCACATATCAGCTCTCCGAGCGCGCCACGGCTCTGTACGAAGAAGCGCGTCGGCTCGTCGCCGCCTTTATCGGCGCTGACTCACCTCGCGAATGCGTCTTCGTCCGCAACGCCACCGAAGCGATCAATCTGGTGGCCCATACCTGGGGTCGCCAGAACATTGTGGCAGGCGATCTGATCGTCTTGTCCACCATGGAGCACCACTCGAATCTTGTGCCATGGCAGCTCCTGGCCGCGGAAAAGGCCGCCGAACTCGCCTTCGTGCCGCTCGATACCGATTACCGACTTGACTTGGCTGGTTTCAATGAGCTGCTGGCGCGCGGGCCG
Source organism: Thermomicrobiales bacterium (assembly GCA_050695955.1). Lineage (GTDB taxonomy): Bacteria > Chloroflexota > Chloroflexia > Thermomicrobiales > UBA6265 > JBOGUF01. The sequence goes on from JBOGUE010000515.1 coordinate 1,018, forward strand.
AAGCTGGTCGCGGTGACGCACGTGAGCAACACCCTCGGCGCCATCAACGACGTGGCTGCAATCGTCCGCTCAGCCCATGCGGCCGGCGCCACGATCTTGGTCGACGGCGCCCAAAGTGTGCCGCATGTGCCGATCGACGTGCGAGCGCTGAACGGCGATTTCCTTGCGTTCTCGGGACACAAGATGTTGGCGCCGATGGGCGCGGGAGTGCTCTACGGCAAGCGCCGCCTGTTCGAGGCAATGCCGCCTTACATGCTTGGCGGCAGCATGATCCGCAAGGTCGAGCTGACGCACTCGACCTGGGCTGATGTCCCCGCCAAGTTCGAGGCGGGTACCCCGGCCGTGGGCGACGCGATCGGCCTCGGGGTCGCCATCGAGTACCTGACCAACCTCGGCATGGACCGCGTGCTGGCGCACGAGCGTGAGGTGGTCGGTTACGCCCTCGAACGTCTGCAGGAACTGCCCGGTGTGACGATTTACGGTCCAACAAGCTCTGCACACCGGAGCGGGGTCGTCTCGTTCGACCTGGCCGGCGTGCACCCGCATGACGTCGCGGCCATCCTGGACGCCGAGAACGTTGCAGTGCGTGCCGGTCACCCTTGTACGCAGCCGTTGATGCGGGCCCCTGGCGTCGTCGGTACGACGCGCGCCAGTTTCTACGTCTATAACACGGCGGAGGACGTCGACCGCCTGATCGAGACCTTCCATATCGTACGACGCACGTTCATTGGTGAGGCATTCGTCGTACCAGCGGCGATGAACGGCCATGCGCCAAGAGAAAGGGGCGTCGCGTGAGCGAGGGCATCTATAACGCGGTCCTCCTGGACCACGCCCGGCACCCTCGGAACAAGGGCATCATCGAGCCGGCCGACTACAGCTATGAAGACGATAGCTTTGCTTGCGGCGACGAGGTGCGGATTGACGTGCGAGTGACGGACAGACACATCGCGGCGATCGCCTTCTCCGGACGCGGCTGCGCCGTCAGCCAGGCATCCGCCTCGATCCTGACCGAAATGGTGGAGGGCATGTCGCTTGTCGAGGTGCAAGCGCTGACGAAGGACGATCTCATGGCGATCATCGGTGTAACCCTCAGTCCTTCGCGAATCACCTGCGCCCTGCTCTCCTGGAGGGTACTCAGCGCCAGCCTCTTTGGCGTCGACCCTGACGTCGAAATGTAAGAGTTCGGAGCGAGAGAATTGGTTACAAACGTGGTCCACGTGCTGACAGCCGCGATTCATGCGATGTTGAAACGAATGGCTCGTCGACGCGAATGGCGAAGCGGGACAGCGCCTGCACCGGTGGAGCTGACGGATCTCGAGGCCGCTCGGATCGGTCAGGCACGGGTGCTTCGAGAGGCGGAGTTGATCGTGGAGTTCCTTCAGGTGGGAGGAGGGGCGATCGTCCATCGATAAGACGGACTGTGATCGACGTAGAGTGGCGGGATGAACGAATGGTCAGGCGCCACGAGGCGGCGGCGGGTCCTGTCCGTTGGCGCTCTTCGCGCCCTCGATCGTGGCGACGGTTTCGCGGGCGGAGTTGTCGAATATCTCCAGTCCTTTACCCAACGCCTCCGCCCTGGGTGAGCTGTTATCCCAACCAGGTAGTATTAGGATAATCTGAGCAGGAATCAGCGATCGGCGCGAAAAGGGTTGCTGCCTGAAGGTACCTATGAGACAGCGGTGAGCAGGATGGCCCAGGATCAGATGCCTCATGGACAGGCCGGCTCCAAGGTCAACCCGGAGATCAACATTGCGGACGCGGCGACGGAATGGGACACGCTCACGACCGCACTCAACCGCTGGGGTGTCCTTCACGTGTCTCCTGGACGACCACGGCAAGTCGGCATCCCGCGAACGGCGGTCGATCTCTGCACGCGATTAATGACCAGTGCGGAGCCGCGTCTCCAGCAGGCCGTGATTCCCCTGCTCATGACCCACCCAATGCTGGCAGTCGACGCTCGGGCAGCGATTGCTCACCTGGAAGGCACGCAACGCGACCGTGCGATGCGGCGCTATGTCGCCGCCGCGGCCATGCAACGGATGGCCCGCACCCGTCTCACGCATTGCCTTGGCACGCGCCAGCTGCTCCCACCCTGCTTCCTAGCTGATCTCGGGCTCCCATCTCTCGACGAAGACTTCGGGCAAGCCACGCTCTGGGCGCTGGCCGAGCAAGAGCAAATTCGGTATGGCTACGATGCGTGGGGCACCTACCACACGCTACTCGATCTCCTTCTCTCAGAGATGCGCCGCGGTGGCTGGGGTGAGATATGCGACAGCGCACCGACCAAGCTCGCCTGAGGCGGTTTCTTGAAGCTCTCGGCCGGCGCGTACACCGCCCACTGCGCTTTTACTTGGTCGGTGGCAGCGTCTTGATCGACCTTGGCCTGCGGGCTGCCACCGTTGACATTGACTATGTCGCGGAGGCCGATGATCCCGCAACGCTTGACCAACTGGAGCAAGCGATACGATCGCTAAAGAATGAGCTCGACGTCAACGTTGAGCCAGCCAGCCCCGCTGATTTTCTGCCGATTCCCAGTGACGCGTTGGATCGATCGCGTTTCGTCGGTCGATACGGCCAGGTGAGTGTCTACTACTACCATCTTCCGAGCCAGGTGATTGCGAAGGCCGCGCGAGGTCTGGAGCAAGATCTGGCGGATGCCGAACGGCTAGTGAACACGGGTGAAATAAGCTGGCAAGAGGTCGAGGAGACCTGGCGAGAGGTGCGTGCCAGCCCCACCGGCTGGCTGCGGTACGAACCAGACGAGATTGAACCGCGGCTCGACGTAATACGACGGCGACTTGTCCAGTCGTCGTGACAAAGCGAGATCGAATGACGCCTCTATTTGTCTGAGACCGATTATGCCTTCAGGCGCCGCGAGGCGGAGGCGGGTCCTGCCCGATGGCGCTCTTCGCGCGCTCGATCGTGGCGACGGTTTCGCGGACGGCGTTGTCGATAATCTCCAAACCCTCGCGCATCGCCTCTTCGACCTTGGTGAACTGCTGGAGGGCGTAGACGTCGATCTCGCCCTTAGAGCGCTTGCGGCGCTCCTCGACCTGGCGCAGGATCTCTTCACTCTGCTGACGCGCTTCGTTGAGAATGCCCTGCTCGGAGACAAAGTACTCAGCGCGGTTGCGCGCGGTCTCCAGGATCTTCTGCGCTTCGTCTTGGGACTCAGCAATCACCCGTTCGCGCTCGCGGATCACCCGTTGCGCCTGTTTGATCTCGTTGGGCACGGCGATGCGCAACTGGTCGACTAGCGCCAGGAATTGCTCCTCCTCGACCATGACGCGGCCGCTAAAAGGCACGCGTTTACCGATGCCGACGAGCTCTTCCAGCCGATCGACGAGATAGAGGATGTCGACCGTCCCGTCGTGCGGAAGGTCGTCGTCGGGATGCATTTCGTCCCACATCCCTCTATCGTCGTCTGGAGGTTCGGCCATTGGCTGGACCCGGTCCCTAACTACCGCCGCGCTCGACGCCGGTCTTGACAGTGACTTTCGACCGCAACGCGTCCCGCACGTGCTCGGGCACCAGCCCGTTGACATATCCGCCGAGCGAGGCGACCTCGCGAATCAGGCTCGAGCTGATAAATGTAT
>JBOGUE010000516.1:0-2887 GCA_050695955.1 Thermomicrobiales bacterium
GCCAAGCAGTTCCGCGCACCACGCCGCCCGCCACGGACGGGGATCGATCGGTTGCTTCGGCGCATGCGAGTCCGAGCCGCATGAAATCAGGAGCCCTCGTTCCTCGGCCAGTCGACGGTACAGCGCCGTTTGGTGGTCAGAGTACGATCGATAGTGCGCCTCCAGCCCGTCAATCGGGATCGTTGGCAGCATCCGATCAAGATCTTCCTCGGTCAACAAGCCGACCGAGTCGCTGCGCCCAGGGTGGGCGACGACGCACATGCCGCCGGCCTCGTGCGCCGCGGCCACGGCGCGCTCCAGAGGCACGTCGGCCGAGAAAGCGCCGCCCAGTTCGGTGACGAGATTCGCTGCCTCGGTCAGGTTCTTGACGATCCCGTCCTTGATCGCCGCCGAGAGGACGTGAAACGGCCACATTGGCCGCCCAGCGACAATCTCGGGGAGCGACGGGAGGTAGCGCCCGGACTCGACGAGCCGGCGGCGGGCGTCCTCGGCCATCGTCTGCAACGCGTGATCGAGCTCCTCCATCATGGCACGGAACGCCGCTGCCGCCGGGTCGCCGCGGTCCGGCCGGATGCCGTAGACGAGCACATGCCACTGGCGGTCAGACCAGCGTGTCGTCACCTCGACACCGGGGATCACGCGGATGCCACGCGCTTCGCCCAGCCGCATCGTTTCCAGGACCGATCGTTGCGTGTCGTGGTCGCAGACCGCGACAACCCGAAACTCCTCTTTGGAGAGGTGATCAATGAGTGCTTCCGGCGTCCAAAAGCCGTCGCTGGCCAGCGTGTGCAAGTGGAGATCGACAGCGGCCGTCGGTTCGAGCGGCGCTTCGACAGCGCTCGGAGTGGGATCGTTGGTCACGGTATGCGTTCCCTCCTTGGGCGCCTCTTTCCATAAACGCGCCGGCCAGATAATACCCAATCCGCGCGCGCACAACCGGCAAGCAGGCAGTGAGGCTATGGCAAGCCCTGTGCGGCGCCACCCTTGCGGCGATGGGTCCGCCGTGCCACCATCCTGCAATAAGTAAGCGGCAACACCCATCAAGGGGAGGGGAGCGAGCCAATGACTGATACCGCCGACACAACGCGCATCGCCGGACTGTTCAAGGCCTACGATGTCCGCGGCGTGGTTCCGAACGACCTCACACCAGACCTCGCCTATAAAATCGGACGGGGCATCGTCGCCGCGCTCGGCGCCGACGAGGTTGCAGTCGGTCGCGACATGCGCGTCTCGGGCGCATCGCTGGCTGGGGCGCTGATCGACGGCGTCCGGGACCAGGGAGCTAACGTCGCCGATATCGGACTGGTCTCGACCGACGCACTCTATTTTGCCGTCGGCAAGTACGGTTACCCGGCGGGTGTCATGGTCACGGCGTCCCATAACCCATCCGAATACAACGGCTTCAAGATCTGCCGCGAGGGGGCGAGGGCAGTCTCGCTCGAGGAGGGGCTAAGCCAAATCCGAGACTTGGTCGTCTCCGGCGACTTTCCGACGCCGCCGGATCGCCGCGGCGACTTGACCGAACGCGACCTTCTCGACGACTACGCCGCGTACGTCTTGAGCCTGATCGACCCGGAGAAGATCCGCCCGCTGAAGATCGCCATTGACGCCGGTAATGGGATGGCCGGTCTGACCGTGCCGCCCGTCTTTGCCAAACTTCCCTGTGAGGTCGTGCCGCTCTTTTTCGAGCTCGACGGAACCTTTCCGAACCACCCTGCCAATCCAATCGAACCGGCGAACGTCAAGGACTTGCAGCGGGCAGTACGCGAGCACGGGTGCGATCTGGGCGCCGCCTTCGATGGCGACGCCGACCGCGTTTTCCTCGTGGATGAGCGCGGGCAGTTCGTCGGCGGCGACATGACGACCCTCATGGTCGCGGTGGCGATGCTACAACAACACCCCGGCTCGACGATTTGCTACAACCTGATCTGCTCGCGATCGGTGCCCGAGACGATCGAGCGGATGGGGGGTAAGGCTGTGCGGACGCGGGTCGGGCACTCCCTCATCAAGCCGACGATGCGACAGGAGGACGCGATCTTCGGCGGCGAACATTCGGGTCACTTTTACTTCCGTGACAACTGGTATGCCGATTCCGGCATGATCGCCCTTTTGACCATCCTCCAGCTCATCTCGGAGCGGGGCGAGAAGCTTTCGGCCGTACTCGATCCGCTCGACACTCGCTTCCGCTCGGGCGAGATCAACTCCGAAGTCGCCGACGCTCAAGCGGTGATGGACCAGATCGAAGCGACCTATACCGCCAAGGGCGCGGAAGTCGACCACCTGGACGGCATCACGATCGGCTTTCCTGAGTGGTGGTGCAATATCCGCTCGTCCAACACCCAGCCGCTGTTGCGGCTCAACGTCGAGGCGGAAGACCCGGAAACGCTCAACCTCAAGACCAAAGAGGTGCTCTCGATCATCCGCCCGGCACCGACCGCCAAGCCGGCGAAACGGAGCGCGATCCATTGATGTCACGGTCGCTGCCGCGGAGCGAGGCGGACATTGAACGCGAACCGTGGCCTTACCTCCCCATCGGCACGGCGCTGACGATCGTCAAGCGCGCGCCGGACGGCAGCGAGGCCGCGCGCTACGCGGGATTCGTCATCGACGCCGGAGCGCCCGCGCCCTGGGTCGCGGTCGAGTCGATCTGGACCCACCGCGCCTACGACCTCGACGGGCTGCTCTTTCTCCGTGGCGACACGCTCCACGAGTTTTTCTCGCCGGCCGACTGGTTCAATAGCTTCTCGGTCTTCGCCCCGGACGGCACGCTCCGCGGCTGGTACGCCAACGTCACCTATCCGGCGCGTCTCGACCAGACGACCGATCCATACACGCTTACGTGGCATGACCTCTACCTCGACGTCGTTGCCCTGCCGGAGGGCAGGGC
>JBOGUE010000517.1:0-3457 GCA_050695955.1 Thermomicrobiales bacterium
GGGTCGGACCGACCTCGTTGCGGTACCAGCCGAGGCCGATGAGGGTTTTGTCCATGTGGGCGTGGGCGTCGACGAAGCCGGGAAAGAGCAAGCGCCCGCCGCCGTCGATGACCGTCGCGCCGGGTGACGGGTGCAAACCCCGCGCCATTTCGTCGATCAGACCATCCACGATCCGCAGGTCGGTCGCGGCGCCGTGTAGCGGTCGCACATTGGTGATGAGCAGCTCTTCGCGCACGTTCCCTCCTTCGGCGAGTCCCGCCATACGTCGCCATTATCGGGGTAAGATGGCGCGCTGGGACAGGAGGTTCGCTTTTGATCTGACCATTTCGGACAGCGGACGCTGCCCTGGACTGAAGTCCGGGCTCATTCCCGGAAGTCGGATGCATCCGACTGCCTTCGAGCCGGGTGTGGCGATCATTGAGGGGAGGGCGAGAAGGCGCTTGAGACATAAATGGCGGCGGCCGAGAGGTATTGACGCCTCCTGGCCGCGCGCATTGTGCCGCGGACCCGGGCAAACCTGGGTTCGCGGAGATGTGGCTTATGGGGATGGGGTGGCGTCGGTGGCCGCCCCGAAGGCGTAGGTGAGCGAGACTTGGACGTAGGCTTCCGCCTCGGCCTCGGCCGTGGGGTCGAAGGGCGGGTCGGTTCCCGGGCCGTACGGGCCGAAGAACTCCCCTGGGGCGCCCTCGGCCACGCAACCGCCCCCGCCGGACGGGCCGAAGTAGGGCGTTTCGCTGGCCTGGACCAGTTCACCCAATGTTACCCCGACCGCGGTGGCAAGTCCCTCGGCCCGTTCGCGGGCGGCGGCCACGGCGGCATCGCGCGCCTGCTGGATGAGCGCGGTGCAGTCGGCCGCTTCGTAGCGCGCTCCGACGTGGAGGATCGCCAGACCCGCGTCGCGGGCGGCGGTCGTCGAGACCGTGACCAGGTCGTTCAATTGCTCGGCCTCGGGTTGGTCGACCGTCACGCGGATTTCGCCGGTGTCCGGTCCGCCCGGGCCGAAGAGGATGCTGGACAGCACAGGGACGGTGACGGTGATCGCCGCTTCGGTCGCTCCGGCCGCCACGAGGGCGTCCACGATGGGATCAAGTTGCTCGCTCGTGAGAGGCGGCGGTCCAGCGAACACCGCATCGGGTGGAGGCTCGCCGATGACAGCTTGCCCGGCGGCGGGAGTCGCCGACACCGCGACCTCCCCGCCTTCGGCGGGCGGGACCTCGATCACTGGCCCGGCGAAGCCGCCACCGAAGAATGCGGCGGAGCCGACGAGAAACTGCAAGGAGGCGCTCGATGCGGGTGCGGCTGCCTCGCCGAAGCCGACGGCGACGATGCCGGGATCCTGGCCTGGGAACGGCTGCGCTTTGGCTGCCATGGGCGCGGCGGCAAGCAGGGCCACGGCGATAAGCAGGGTGCCAACAGAACAGAGCGCGAAACGCGGGGAAGCAAATGGCGCCATGATCGTTCCTTTCGCTGACCGCATGGTCGGTGCGCGCGCTTCGCGACCGACCAGGATGAGCATAGTGACGCCGCCGCCATTAGGCAACGTAAAAAATACTGATTCCTGAGCTACGTAGACTCCTCACTCACCCCGCCGCTGAAGGGAAGGGTCGGGCTACCTATGCACGACGAAGCCCCGCCGGGACTCCGGGACTGAGACCGACGCGGGCAACCGCGCTGGAAGGCGCGCTAGTATACGATCTCCATGCGTAGCCCGCTGGCATCCGTGTCTGGGTGTTCGGGTAACCGGCTGGCGCGTCCTTCGACGGAGCGTAGGGCGGTCCAGGCGGCGGCGATGGCATCGAGGATGTCGTCGGGGGCGGCGGGACGGGCCGTTGCCCGAGCTTCGTCACGGGTCGGAATTGTGACGCTGAGGGCGGCCGCGAGGAGCTGACGCCGCTCCACGTATCCTTCCGGCTTGCCCTTGGGGTAGGTCATCGGCTGTCCGCTGGCGAGCGCCCAAAAGCTGACCTCCGGGTGGACTTCGATCACACGCCGCTGTCGTTCAGGGCTCAAGACGCGATTGACCTCCGCCACCTTGCGGTAAATGGCGAACCCTTGTTTCGAGATCCCCTTGCCGGTTAGCGCGCGCGCGTTGCAACGCCTCGACACACGTTGGCGCGTCGATCACTCGCGGGTCGGGCGCGGGAAAGACGCTGGACCGTCGCGGGCCGAGCACGCGCCTTGCCTCGACGTCGCAGCGGCGCGGACCGTTTTCGGTGAGGCCGATCGGGATGTCGACGCCGATGCAGGCCGCTCCTTGGTTGGCGGCGAGCAAGTCCTCGAACGTCCGGTGAATGTTTGGCGAGAGTGTGCGGGCGCCAGAGTCAAACGTGATCGCGACCCATCCGCCCGGACAGCCATCGACTCCGACGACGCGCATACCGCTTGTCCCTTCCGATGACTAGTTGATTCCCCGGGCTGAATTGTACCGGCCCGGCGATTCGTACGTCCGCAACCTCGATGGGTGGGCGATTTAGCGGCGTCGTCCGCGGCGGCCTTGTCGCCTGACGTAAAGTAGGGATGCGGGGCGCAAGGAAAGGCAAGTCGTGAGCGGGATCGGGAATCGGGACGCTGAGGATCATAGGCGTGTTCTGTTCGAGAAGAGACAGCTGTTTCTGGTCTCCAATAGAGGCCCATTTGACTTTGTGGAGACCGATGGCGGCTTGGAGCGCATGCGGGGGTCGGGAGGTGTGGTTACCGTTCTCAGCCCCATCGGTCGGTATACAGATCCAATCTGGATCGCAGCTGCCAGGGGTGGGGGCGATCTCCAGATGATGGCAGCGCATGAAAGCGGACTGATCCCGATTCAAGATGGTGACTCAACGTACCGGCTGCGCTACCTCGACCTATCGCAATCAATGTACGACGGCTATTACAACGTCATCTCCAACCCGCTGCTGTGGTTCGTTCATCACTACATGTGGGATACACCCCGCGAACCGAAGATCGGTCCCAGGGAGTGGAGGGCATGGCACGAAGGATATGTGCCGGTAAACCGAGCATTCGCGCAAGCAATTGCCGAGGAGGTCGGACGCAGCGAACGGCCGGCCGTCGCCATGGTCCATGACTACCAGTTGTACCTCGTGCCCAGGTTGCTCCGTGAAGAGTGTCCGGACCTTGCGATCCAGTTCTTCCTCCACATCCCGTTTCCAGGCCCGGACTATTTCCGAATTCTCCCGATGGAGATGCGCCTTGCGATTCTTCTGTCACTCCTGTCCTGCGACATTGTCGGGTTCCAGACGGGTCGGTTTGCAAGCAGCTTCTTGCGGGCAGTGAATTCCTTCGTGCCGGGGGCACAAGTAGATTTTGGCCTCAGCCAGGTCACGTTCGAAGGACGGCTCACGTCTGCGCGCGTTTATCCGGTAAGCATCGATCCCAGCGTCGTGCGAGACCTTGCTTATAGTGAGGAGGCGGAACGTGAGCTGGAGTCGCTTTCTCCGTTTTTCGGGGATCTGAATAT
>JBOGUE010000518.1:0-6780 GCA_050695955.1 Thermomicrobiales bacterium
AGGCGTTAGGCGTTAGGCGTTAGGAGTCCGGAGAAGCGAGCAACCGCATCGCCCCCTCCGCTTCGCTCGTGCAGTTCGGCGGACATTCAGGCCACGCGTGTCGATCTCCTAACGCCTAACGCCTAACGCGGCTCTACGTCAAAGTACGTAACCTCACGTACGCTATGCTGGCAGTCCGAAATACGTCATCTTCGGGATAGTGCTTAGACACGGCATGCCGCATCATGTGCATGTGGCCGGCAGGGAGTAACCGGACACGGCGATAAGCGAGCGAGGCACGGGACATAAGCGACGCGGACCGAATGGGCAGCGGGTAAGCGAAACGATACGCGGAGGTCGAACGTGTTGAACGACGTCATGGTGACCCAATTGGTTGATGCGCTCCGGCGCGAGGATAAGATGAAGCGCGCGCGGAGCCAGTATGGTGAGGTGGCGGCTCGGTCGACGCGAGGCCCGGCGACGACGCCAGCGGCGGTCACCGCGACCCGGCAGTTCCTCGGCGCCGCGCTGGTGCGGGCTGGGGCGTATGTGCAGGGTTCGCCGGCTCGGGGCATCTAGGATCCTCGAGCCGGCGGGACGGTCCGGCATTCGGCATTCGGCATTCGGCATTCGAAACTCGGCGCTTGGCACTTCGCATTCGTTACTTAGACCTTTTCCGGCACTCACCCTTTTCCGTTGCGTCACGAGCTCGTGCCGGGGCTTCGGACGAACCCCACTCTCCCTCCTCGATCCCTTCCGTCCCATCCACGGAAGGGATCAACGTTTTAAGGCGCTAGGCGCTAGGCGCTAGGCGTCAGCCTCCAAGCGCGTCAACCCGAGCCCGCCCCGCCCCCGTCATCCTGACCAAGGTCGAAGGATCTGGCTCTCACAAGAGGCGTCCTCCATCAGAGCCAGATGCCTCGACGGACTCCGGGACTCCGAAGCTCGGCATGACAATGAAGGGGCGCGGCTCTTCGGGGAGGCCGCGGCAGGTCGTAGTTAACACCTAGCGCCTAGCGCCTAGCGCCTACAACGCATCGAGGAGTTCGGCCTCGTCCCACGTGACGGCGACGGCGCGATAGTTGTCGGCCTGGTAGAAGGGGCCGTCTGGACCGGGTTTCATCAGGTCGTTGCTCCGTGGGATGGCGGGGTTGTAGTAGTAGAGGGTGGCGCCGCGCCGGCCCTCGTCGGTGGGAACGATGGCCGATGATGGGTAGCCGAGATCGGTGCGGCGGCGGGTGATGAGATCGCGGCCATAGAGCGGCGCGGAGAAGATAAGCAGGCGGTCTTCCCAGCTTTGCCCACCGTCGCGGCTGACGCGCCCCTCGACGCGGAAGGGAGGCGTGCGGTTGCCGTAGGTAAGGAGAACGGAGCCATCGCCAAGAAGGACGACGTCGGCCGGATGCTGCATCGACCCGGTGACCTGGACGGGTGAGGACCAGGTGTCGCCGCCGTCCGCGGAGCGGGTAGACCAGATCGCCTGGCCGGGAGCGTCACCGCGGAGCATCGCCAGCACATTGCCATCGGGTAGGACGACCAGACTCGTCTCGTTGAAGCCTTCGGCGATCAGCGAGGGATCCTCCCACGTTTCGCCGTCGTCACGCGAGCGGATCAGGTAGCTGTTCATCGAGCGGACAGCCGGCGGCTGTCCAACGTCGGCCGCGCGGTAGGTGGACTTGTACACGGCCATCAACAAGGTTCCGTCCGCGAGGGCGACGATCTTGCCGAACGGCGAGCCTGTTCGCAGCGACTCGTCGCCGAGCGGGACCGGTTGCGCCCACGTCAGGCCAGCGTCAACAGAGCGGGTCGTCATGATGTCGATGGGGCGGTCGTTGCCGAAAGCATCAGGCCGATACAGGCCGGTCTCGTCGTAGCAGCCCTGGCGATGGTAGGCGAGGACGAGGGCGCCGGACGGAGCACGACCGAGAGCGGGATTGCGGTCGTCGCGGTCGCTGTCGGCGACGACGATCGACGGTGACCACGTGCGGCCCGCGTCGAGGGAGCGGATGACCTCGATCCGGCCGCCGAGGCCGATGTGACCGGCGCCGCCGCGCAGTGTGGCGACGAGGGTGTCGCCCGGCGCGGTGATGAGGACGGGAAACTGACCGCCGTCGGCATAGGCCACGACCTCGCGGGCGCCGGCCAGGGATCGGACGTCAAGCGACGCGGACGGTTGTGGGACAGACATTGTCGAATGCGCTCCTGGTTTCTAGACGATCACGAATCGACGTCGAGCCAATGCGGCAACCGATCCCGCAGGACGCCGAGGAACCGGTCGAATGCCTCGTCGCTCGCGCCCGCGTAGGGAGGGAGCAAGCGTAGCGGGAAACGCGGGTCGTGGATCTTGCAGAAGACCTTGTCATACGCGCCGTCGATGTGGGCAGTCGCGCCGATGGTTCGCTTGAGTTCCTCGCCAATGGCGACGAGTTCCCGGCCGTACGCCGCAAGCGTGACAGCGTCTCGTTGGACGCCGGCCTCGAAGTAGGCGCGGGCGCGGTTCGAGTTGATCGACGCGGAGGAGATGAGGAAGCCGCAGTCGCCGATCAGGCTGCCGTATCCGTATCCGAGCTCGGTGAAGAAATGGCGAATGGGCGCGGCCTTTTCGAGCAGGCCAATGACCGTGCCATAGTCGGCGCCGCTGTTCTTCGTCGCGACGAGGTTGGGATGCTTTGCGGCCAGCGCCCCGTATTCGTCCGGGGTAACAAGCCGCTTTGTTCGCGGCAGGTTGTAATGGAGAAATCGGTAGCGCGGGAAGCGGCCGCAGGTCTCCTCAAAGAAGACGGCGAGTTCCTTGTCGCTGAGCGCCGCCCACGCCGGGAGCGAGATTTGAAACGCCTCGACGCCCAGTGCGGCGGCACGCTCGATGCGCTCGATGATGGTCGGCAGCGACAGGCTGATCACCCCGACCATCGGGTCGGCCCCAGCCTGCCGCATCTCCTCGACGAAGATGGCGCTAATCTCGTCGAACTGGCGTTCGGTGACCGCGTACCCTTCGCCGGCGGTGCCGAAGATGTACAGATCCGTGAAGCCGTGGCCGATCTGCCCGCGGATGCTGTCCCGAAAGATCTCCTCGGCGATTGTCCAATCCTCGTTCCACGGAACACAGCAGGTGCCGAGGATCGTCCGGGGAAAGCGGTCTGTTGCGGGCATGCTTACCTCCGGGCGGTGAGTTGTGCGCGCGGGTCGAGCGCCCGGCGCAGCGTGTTGCCGACGTAGTTCACCGAAAGCACGACGAACGTCAGTGTGATGCCGGGCGCCAGCCAGGCCCACCACACGCTTTGCAGCACGTGGACCGACTGAGCCTCGGAGAGCATCGAGCCCCAACTCGGCGTCGGCGGCCGTACCCCAAGACCGAGGTAGGAGAGGCCGGCCTCGGTGAGTGTGGCCGCAGCGGCGCCGAACGTGGCGGCGATGACAACCTGGGACATGACGTGGGGCAGCAGGTGGCGCAGGATCAGGCGGGCGTTGCTTACTCCGACTGAGCGCGCGGCGACCACCCAGTCCTGCTCCCGCAGCGCGAAGAACTGGCCGCGGACAAGACGCGCCACTCCGGTCCAACTGAGAAGGCCGATGACCAGCACGACGTTGACGATGCTGGGACCGAGCAGCGAGGCAAGCATCAGGACGAGGACGATGTCCGGGAAGGCGATGAAGCCATCCGTCACGCGCATCAGGATACCGTCGAGGGGGCCGCCGTAGAAGCCGCTGAGGGCGCCCAGGAGTGTGCCGATCGTCGTCGAGATGGCGACCGCGACCGCGGCGACGAAGAGCGACGTGCGCGAACCCCAAATGAGCCGGCTCCACACGTCGCGGCCGGCGCTGTCGGTGCCGAACCAATGGCTGGTCGACGGCGGCTGTTCAAAAACGAGCAAGTTCGAATCGTTTGGGTCGAACCGTTCGATCAACGGCGCGGCCAGTGCCGACGTGATGATCAGAACCAGGAAGAACAGGCTGAGCATCGCTGGCCGGCTGGCCCGGAAGGTGGCGCGGATGAGACCAAAGAACCCGGGGGCTTCGCGCACGGAGGAACGGGCGAGCGCCGAGACTGCCGCCTGGCGATCTCCGACGCTGGAGGAACCGCCGGCATCGTCCGGTCGCGCGTCCAAGGTCTCGCTATGCATACCGGATCCGGGGATTGACGAGCGCGTAGGCGAGATCGGTGATGATGCTGCTGAGCAGCACCGCCGCGGCGTAGAGGAGCGCGGTGGCCATGAAGACTGGGTAGTCGCGGAAGAGGGCGCTGTTGATGCTGAGCTGGCCCAGTCCCGGCCAGGCGAAGACCTGCTCGATCAGGACCGAGCTACCAACCAGCGACGGCAACCGCAGCCCGGCGATGGTCAGCACCGGCATCAGCGCGTTGGGCAACGTGTGGCGCCGGACGACGATCGCTTCGACGAGTCCTTTGGCCCGTGCCGTCCGAATGTAATCCTCCCCCAACACCTCTAACATCGCCCCGCGCGTGTGCTGGACATAGGCCGGCACCTGCAAGATGCCGAGCACGGCCGCCGGCAGAATCAAGTGATGGACGAGGTCAGGGAAACTGCTCGGCTCGTCGAACGACCGCATCCCCGTGGCGGGAAACCAATTGAAGCGCACCGCGAAGAAGAAGACGGCGATCAGCGCCAGAAAGAACCCGGGGATAGCGGTGAAGACGAAGCTGACCAACGTCAATGCACTGTCGATCGGCGATCGCTCACGCAGCGCCGAGACGACGCCCAACGGCACGCCAATGATGACGCCAAGGACCATGGCGGTCACGGTGAGGAGGAGGGTATTGGGGAGCGCCCGGCCGATGATCGCCGTCACCGGCTCCCCGGAGCGAAACGACTCGCCAAAGTTGCCCTGCGCCAGTTCGCCGATCCAGCGGACATAGCGAACCGGCATCGAGTCCCGCAGCCCCGACTCACTGTAGAGCCTTTCGAGATCCTGACCGCTGGCGCCCGCCTCACCGTACGGCAGAATTGCCTGCAAAGGGTCGCCGGGCGCCAGGTTGACGAACAGGAAGTCGATGACCGAGATGACGAAGAGCACCGGCAAGGCAATGAGCAGTCTGCGAACCGTGTATTTCCACATGGAGTCTTTCCGCCTTGACCGCTACTCCTTCCACCACAGTTCGGAGAGCACGTCATTGAGCGGTCCACGGCCCATATTACCGCCGTGCAGACGTGGGGTGAAGGCCCAGGTCGCGGGCTCGATCCAGATGGGCGCGTAGGGCAATTCGGTCTGCAGGATCGTCTGCGCCTGCTGATACAAGGCGGTGGCGGCGGCCGGGTCGAGCGTGCGGATCGCCGCCTGTAACGCCGCATCGTAGTCGGGATTGCAGTAGTTGGCGTGATTCGGTCGACGCTCGCAGGCGAAATTGCTGTAGGTGGACGACGGATTGTAGGCCAGCCAGGCGTAGGATTGGAACGTGAAGTCGTACGGGTGATCCTCCGACCGCTGGATTTCCACCTGATTCGCCGGGTCAAGCGGCGTGAACTCGGTCTGGATGCCCGCCTCTAACCACATGTCCATCAGCGCGGCGAGGATACTGTTCGGCTGGCCCTCGGCAACGAACTGGCCAACTTTCAATGTCCGGCTCTCATCCCAACCGCCCTCTGCCAGCAGTTCCCGCGCCCGCTCCGGGTCGTAGGTGTACTCAGGGAGATTCTCGTTGGGGAAGAGGCTGGGATGCATCATGATTGCCGGCGCCGGCCGTGCGTAACCGAAGCTGACCGCATCGATCAACGTCTGGGTGTCGATCGCGGTGAGCAATGCCTGGCGCACCGGCACGCTCATATACTCCTTCTCCGTGGCGACAATCAGGACTTGCTCGTTGGCCAGGTCGTAGTCGAAGAGCATCTCGAATTGTCCCGATTCGTCGAGGACGCGGATGTCTTGGAAGGCGGCGCCAACGTAGTAGCCGTCAAACTCTCCCGCCTGAATGCCGGAAATGCCGGCCGGCCCGGTAATGCCATAGAGCATGGTGATGCCGTCGAGGATCGGGCGGCCTTTGAAGTAGTCCGGATTCGCCTCCAGCCGGATGTTGGTCTCCGGATTGTAGTCCGCGACCTTCCACGGGCCGGTGCCGAACGGCGGGCCAGCCTCGAAGTTGTAGAACGGCATCTCTTCGACCGCACCGCCGGCGGCCAGCGCCTCGGCAGGAAATGCGTGAGCCGGCAAGATGCCGCAGTTCGAAATGTTGTGCAAAAACACTCCCGACGGGGCGCTGAGGTTGAACCGGACGGTAAGGTCGTCGATGGCCTCGACGCCGGGGAACTCGTCGGTGGTCCCTTCTTTGAATTCTGGCGCGCCTTGGAGGATCGAAATGTCCTGAACCGCCGGCGCACGGTCAGCCCGCACCATCAGTTGATAGGTGAAGACGACATCCTCGGCGGTGAATGCCTCGCCATCGTGGAACGTGACGTCGTCGCGCAAGCTCAAGGTCAGTTGGAGGTCGTCGTCGGACCACGACCAATCGGTGGCCAATGCCGGACTGAACTCTTGCCACGAGCGGTCGAGGATGATTAGCGGCGTGTAGATCAACTTGCAGTGATAGAAGGGCGTGGTGCCGAAATACGAGGTGGGAATAAAATTGCGCGGGACTCCACTGCCGACGCCGGCCACGGTATAGATACCACCCTGGGTCGTCGGTTCACCGAAGGGGTTGGCGCCCGCGACGGGCGATCCGGCGGCGTCCTGGCGAGCCGCCGCACTCTGGCCATGAGCCGCCAGCAGCGAGGCGCCGGCCCCGGCGCCGGACAATTGGATCAAACGACGGCGGGACAACGCGTTGCGAGCGGCCTCGGCGCGGTCATCAGT